>JANXQE010000786.1 GCA_025356925.1 Limisphaerales bacterium
ATCGGCGGGCGACAAACCATTCCAATCAGTCGAAAGCTGGCTATAAAACTGGTCGATGATCGGGTTTACCGTTTTGTCGAAAACCCCGTCCATCAGCCGCTTCATTTGGGTATCCAGGAGCTGATCCATCTGATCGAGGCCAGCCGACAAAACATCCTCGATGGGCTGCGCTGCCGCTTTGGCGATGGCATCGCCCACACCAGTCGCATCGTTGATGGCGTTAAATGCGAGATTGGCGATGCTGATCGTCGGCAGACCATCATACTGGGCGCCGAAATCAATCTCACAATGCGTGGCGTCCATGTACTTCACCTGGTGTTGGATGTTGACCACGAGCAGATCCTGTTTGACTTCCTGCCAGGATTTAAACGAGCGAAGCGTGTTGTCCCAGGATAATGGGTAATCAAAGGTAATGAACCCGAGCCAGACTCTTTGGGCGCGTGGATGGTACTCTTCGCTGGTGTTGTCGCGGTACTTGGCAATGTCGATCGTGCCGCCCCCAGGCCAGCCGAGGTTATTCCCATCGAACAAGTTCGTTTCGAAGGGAGTGCGACCATCCGCATTCAGCCACCCGTGATTGCTGCCGGTGGTTCCAGCCCGGGGCCAGCCGCCCGAGAGCCAGATGGGCGAGTTGCTCGAGCCAACGCCATTCGTGTGGCAACTCGTCTGCAATTGGAGTTGGAGGTCTTCGAAGAAGGGAACGTCCAGCTTGCCAAAAATGCTCATCCAACCGGCCGTGGGTGAAGGCGGCGAACTCGCGTAGGTGTTGTAATAACCGTCCTCGACTGGAGTGAAGCTGTAGGTCGTCTTATTGGGCCCCTCGATGCTGATGACGTTTGGCAACTTGAGCCGTGACGTGACGCCCGGCAACCCAAAGGAGGCGGGGATCTGGTCGCCGTTGCTAAAGAAACCCACCTGCCCATACAAGGGCTTATCGACGTGGGAGGCGAAACCTTGGATGCCCAGCACCAAGTAGCCACCCGCAGCGGGGTTGCACCCTGCCGAGCTCTTGAATTGCATGGAAAGAGTTTGAAAATCGGCCACCCAATAATTCATCACCTTGTAGCCGCCTCCCTGCGGGACGTCTCCGCCCTGCGGCGCCCCCAGACAGCTAAACCGCATATTATCGAAGCCCTGCACAAATTTTGCGGGATACGGCAGGGAGACTGCGCCGTCGGTAATCGAATCTTTGTTCTGACTATCCAGGTAGGAAACGCCGTAGCTGGTGAATGTAAAGCTGTAACCCCAAAGCGTCAGGCTCGACGGAAAGGAACCCGGGACGGCTTCGTGAATGCCCGTGACTCCTGCGGCGCGGACGTAGTACTTGGCCCGTGCGTCTAGGCTCCAACTGATGCCGGTTTGACCGGCAATTGTGCTCACCGCTGCATGGGTGCTATCGCTCAAGGCGCGGAAGTTCAAACCGGCGTAATCAGCGAGCCCTTGGCTGTAGCCCGGCGACACTGGACGTTCGACAACGCTCAGATCCGAGGCCTTAATGCCCGTGTAAAGTATCGTGGTCGGGCGTTGCACGGCGGGCAGTGTGTTTTGATCGCCTCTCAGGAAAATGCCGGGCATGTGGAAGGCTGCGTCCGAAAATTGTTTTGCGGTTTGAGCGAAATCTGTCACAGCGCTGATGTAACCCCATTGCAGGTCGAACCCGGGTAGCGTGCCTGCCGCGACCAGGCCGCCGTCTGTCGTGAAGCTGAACTGGTTGTTGGTGATGTTAATAGTCGGAGTCACTGTTCCCGAACCGCCGCCCCCACAGTCAGGGCAATCCCGGGTAAAGGTCACGCCGACCTGCGTGGCTCCGCCCAAGAAACTGGAGCCGGCAACGGTGAGATCATCTACGACCTTTAAATTGCCTCCAGCGCTCCAGTTAACTGCGGTGTCGTATGGGAAATGAGAACGAAAGCCTCCGGTACCAAATGTGAAATCCGTGGTCAGCAGGGCGTTGCCCTGAGAATCCGGCTTGGCCACAGGCATTTGGGCAAGGCCGTTCAGCGCCAGCCAGTATTTGTCATTTGATCGCTTGTCGCCCATGTTCGGCGGGTCAACAAGGTTATTAGAAACGGATTGCAGGAACGCATAATCGAGGGCGCGCACGTAAAGCGCACCCGGTCCTGTGGGAGGCAGGTCGAAAGTCCCCGTATTCACGTGCCAGACAATCCGGTCGGTGACGAGCCAGACTGGTTTGCTTTCTTCCGCCGCGTAAATCGTCGTTGCCGAAGCGAAGGTCAGGTCGCTAGCCGGTGAGAGCGGGCCGGACAGGGAAACACTCGTAAACGGTAAGAACGCGGTGAGCACGAGACTGCTCATGTCGTTAAGGCGGTACCCTAAACCTGTAGGCAAAGTGGCAGTAATGTCCGCGCTGCCGCCCGAGGCGGAGAGCGAAATCGGTCCGCGCTGGAATTTGACCCCCGCGGCACTGTCGACATCCGGGGAAGGGCCACTCAGGGTAACACTCCCGGCGGTGACCAAGGCGTCCCCGGCTGAGTTGAGGTTCACATTCAGCAGCCCGCCCCCAAACGAATGGTCGGTCTTGCTGGTGACGTACCCGCCGACTCCACTGAGCGTGGTGGGAACGAACCCGGCGCCGGGTGGGTTTGGGGGCGGAACCGGGACTCCAAGAGAGTTCATAGTCGTCCCCAGGCTGCCGAAAAACAGGTTGCCATCAAAGTGAAGCAGTTGATTCACTGCCGTAGTCTGGGTGTTGGCCACTAGAACCTGTTGCGTCGCGGGATCATTGGTGTGCGAAAGCGTCACCGTGAGGTAGTACGTTTTGTTGACGGAGTCGAGCTGCACGGCAGGCTGAATGTCCAGCGTGTGCTGGCCGGCCTGGAAGCTCGGGTAATCCACCACATGGAAGAAAGGGAAAATCAAGAGGACAGGGATATAATTGGAGACAGAATCATAAAAAGTCTGGCTGGTGTTCAGGATCGGCACCGAGTTGCCCCCGGAATCGGTAAGACTAAAATTGAATACCACAGGAATGTTCGTCGCCCCACTCGGAAGTCCCAAATCGTCCCACCGCCGAATCTCGTACCCGGCATTCACCTGAAACGTGTTCTGGCCCGCGACGGTTTGGACGGCGTAGGTCCGCGACCACGCGGCATTGGTGAAATTAAGGAGCGTATTGTACGAGGTGTCGCTGCTGGCTGTGTTCGTGAAATGGTAATAAGTGGCAGGGGCGGTGGTCAGCGTTTGCGCCAGCCCGCCATTGGTCAGCATTTTGCACTCGATGTAATACTGATTCAGCGAATTCATCCGCGCGGCCGGACGGATCAAGGCTGTCTCAGTAAGGGCCAGGTTGGTTCCCGGGGCCAGGGTGAGGGTATTGGTAAGGTTGTAGGTGTAAGTCGCATTCGTACTGATGTTTCCTAGGTCGTAGATGGGTTGGGCGCCGCCAGTATTGGAATTGATGAGCCGGAAACTGAGCACGTTCGTGTAGGAGGTGTTTGTGCCGGTAAAGTTCTCGACGGTGAACACCGCCTGGGCTTGGATATTGCTGCGCCCGTAAACTGTGTCTGAATCCAGCACATACCCTGAGTAGTTAATATTCTGGAGCGATCGCAGAGTTGAGACTAACGGCTGCGTCGCGCCATTGACGACTATGTCATCGAGATAGGCGCCCTCAAAAACGTTGCTCGAGTCCGAGTCGAATTCGAATTTCAGGGTGTGTGAGCCGCCGGCGTAAGCTGTAAGCGGTAGTTGGACTTGCACCCAGCCGGCCGTTGCGGCGACGGAGCTCCAAAGTAAATCGGCGTCCATGTAAACGCGAAGGTGGTCGAAATTCGCCTCAATGGAAGGAATGTTCACCCAAAAACTGAGGTTTGCGCCCGAGTCTGAGCTGAAGTCCAGGGACTTGCTCATGAAAGCAGTCATCCCGTTAGCGTAGGTCGGGCTCGTGCTGGTCCCGCCGTAGCCTGTCCCGGCGCAATACCCACTCCAGGATCCGCTGTGGGCGGCAACGCTGCCAAAGCCGGTGGAAACGTCCTTCCAAAGGACGGATGGGTTTCCGGGATCGCCAAGGGTCCATCCGTTGGCTCCCGGAAAAGCCCCTTCGAACCCCTCAAACAACACGGTGGTCTGCGCGCCGGCAGCAAGCGCGAACCCGAGCGCGAGGCAAATGATTGCTGACAAACGACCCCGACGAGGATGGGCCGCGTGGCTGGAGGTGCTGCGGGCCCGCGCGAGCAAGCCTCCCAAGACGTGGCTAATGACTTTCATAGGGTCAGTAACGGTGCTGGGTCGTCAGGCTGCTCTGAAAGTTAAAGGCGATAGCGATCGGTGTTCTCCAAATGACTCGGACTTCTCTTGACTATAAGCTGTATCACAACATGCGCGCGAGTCAAGATCGATTAACGTGGCGGCCATTCAAGCGTCACCGGGATGGGGCAGCTTCGAACCGGGCGCGAAGCAAATCAAATAGCCCGGTGAGCGCAGAACTGGCCAGGAACCAGGCTGCTCCTCACCTGGAAAGTAGAACCTACTGCAACAACCCGTGGAGAAACCAAACCTGGCGTCTTCGTCTCTCAGCCCTCGGCTCTCAGCCAACTGCAACGGTTACCCGCGCATTCTGGTTGATAATTGGGCGAGGTAAGTTCAACTTCCGGGAGAACTCATTGGAATCGAGCTATGTTCAAATTCGAGAAACTGGACTTTGGGCACCAGGCAGGTAAAACCTTGGTCGCTAATCAGCAACAACCAGCGCAGGCTGCCTCGACTCTCAACCCTCAACCCTCAGTTCTGAAGCAACGATGCGGCCGTTCCAAATAATCTTTAATCCGACGAGCGCGGCGGAGTTAGCGCGCATGCCAAAAGAGCTGCAGCTTCAGATCCTGGGTGAGTTCCGCGGGTTGCCCCAGCAAGTGATGCAGACCGAGATGGACGATTTTGGCAAACTGGAACGCGCCGGCCGCGTCCTGCACCGCTTCCGCGTGGGGGATTACCGCGTATATTTCGAACGGCATGAACTGGGCTTGGTCGTCCATCGCATTCTCAACCGACACACTCTTAAAGACTTCTTTTTTCGTTCCGGCCTGAAAATGCAGGAGGACGAGGCGCTCCAGCAGAACCCCAAGTTCTGGGAACTGATCGAGGCAGCCAAAGTGGCGAGCCATTGAAGTGCGGAGTGCGGAGTTAGGGAATTCCTGGCGGGTCATCGGCCTAACCAAAAGAAAGCTATAGCCGCAAGCAGTAGCACGGCAATCACCCACCAGAACGGGCGGACGCCTGCTGGCACGGGATGGTTACCGCCGAACTCCCGCTTGGTGAACTCGTCGTAATCGAAAGACTCGTCAGCCAAACCAAGCCCATCGCTGTTCGCCGCCTCCGACCAGCCCGTCTGTTCGTCAGATCCGCATTCCGGGCAAGCTCGCGCATCGGGCCGCAGTTCAGCACCGCAATTTGGACATTCCTCTCTCAAGTTCTAATCTCGCAAACGCGAGTGGCGCGATGAACCCAATCCACGTAATCTCCGAGCGGGCACGGCCTTAGCCCATTCCCGCATATTCTTCATCGGTTTTTAAATCCAAACCCATGAGGATATAATCGTGGGTGATGGCCTGCATGTCCTTCACATAACCTTCAAGCCGAACCAGGTTGCTGAAGCCCAGCATGGCGAACATTTTCACTGCCGCTTCCTGGTCGCCAATGAATTCGGCTTCGACCTTCTCGAGGCTAAGATTACGAGCCACCGCGACGATCTCCGCGACTAGGGCGCGCGCGAGTCCGCGGCCGCGAAATTGGGGCAGCACCAACACACTCACCCGGCCGATGTGGCGCTTCCACCCGCCGAGTTGCTGGTGCAACGTCGCCACCCCTGCAATCTGGCCTTGCATCGAGGCCAACAGGGGAAGATTCCGGCCCAGATCGAGGTTGCGGCACCAGTCACGGATCACATCCGGCTCGGTTACCCGGTGCTTGATGAACATCCTTTCCGGGGCAGGCACGGCGAGGAAAAACTCGTGAAATTTCTTTTCATCTTCCTTGCGCAGCGGCCGGAACTGGCAAGCTGAGGCGTCTTTGAGCTTGATCTGTTTTGGATATTTCTGCAGCTCGAATTCTAGAGACATAGGCTGTTGGATTCACTCCGGAGTATGCCTGGGCAGCCTCGGAAATGCAAGCATGCCCGGGAGACAAAAATCTATTGACAATAAATCTCAAATTCTTTAAAGATCAAACCAGATTCTCCCGTGTGCCACGTTGGCGATCGCGTCCTATGCGCCGCATATGGCAGAGAAACATCAGTCAACAGATTTGCCAGAAAACATGAACAGAAACCTGCTTTGTTTTACCTGCGGTTTGGTCTTGATGGCGGGCGGCGCTACGACCCTCGTTGCCGAGGACGAAGGTTTGCCCAGCCTAATCGTCGCTCCGTTTAGCGGTAACACGACCGCAATAACCTATTGGCAACCCGCCATGGGCGAAGGCCTTTCGGAAATGCTGATCACCGAAATGGGCAAGCTCAACAAATTCACGGTGCTGGAGACGACCCAGTTGGAGACCCTAAAGGACGAAATCAAAATGGGCGACGATGGCTGGGTCGAGCAATCCGAGAAAGTCGATAAGGGCGGGTTCGCCGCCGCGGATTTCATGTTCACCGCCAAGGTAACACGCTTCGGCTACAAGGAAACCAATGTAGGCCTCGGCGGTTTTGTTCCCGGCGCCCTGGGGGGACTCGGGGTCCACCAGACCACCGCGGATGTGCGCATCGATTGGCGGCTCGTCGATGCTTCCAACCGCAAAATCCTCAAGACCGGCTCTTCCACTGCCGCTCAGAAAGGCGGCGGCTTCACGCTCGGCGCGGGCGTCAACGGGAACGGCGGCGGCATCGGCTTTAACAACCATGAATTCATGGACAGCGCGTTGGGCAAAGCAACCGTCAAAGCGCTGGCCCAGATCACGGCCGACCTCGCCCCGTTACCTCTGCCGGAATCCGGACGACACAAGAAGAAGGCGGCGATGGCGGGAAAAGACGCGGCGGCGGCGACTGCGGCTGCCGAAGGGCTCCACGCGACCCCAGGCAAGGTGCTGGCCGTTGCCAACAAAGACACCATCATCGTATCGCTCGGGAGCAAGAAAGGCTTTAAGGCCGGCGACAAACTCAATCTTTATGA
>JANXQE010000830.1 GCA_025356925.1 Limisphaerales bacterium
GATCTCCAACGCGGCCAAACAGGTCGGAAACGTGTCTGCCGGCCCTTGGTGGCACTATTTTCGGCGCCACAAAATCGCCCGGATGGTGCGTGACCAGCTCAGCATGGGTCCGCTCAAGTCAATCGCCTGTGGGTTCACCGATGCCAGATTTGTCGAGATGGTGGCTGCCAAATACGTCTCGATGCGGCTTGGTGTTGCTGATGCCCTGGCTGAACTCGTCACAGACAAATATTCCACCCTCTACCGGGATTTTGACGCGGCCGCTGCCGTCATGAAAGAACTGCTGTTCACCAACCCCGCCAACATTCATTACATCCCGGTCGCCGATCGCTAGATATTCCGGATCTTATTGAGTCCGTTGAGGGCCGCGACCTTGTACGCCTCGGCCAGGGTGGGATAGTTGAAGACGTTGTTAATGAAGAATTCCACGCTGCCTTTGTAAGCCATTACGGCCTGGCCGATGTGAATCAACTCCGTGGCGCCGGTGCCAATCGCATGAACGCCCAGGATTTCGCGCGTCTCCTGATGGATCAACAGCTTGAGCATTCCCTCTTCGTCGCCGAGAAGCTGACCGCGGGCCAGTTCGTTGTATTGCGCGATCCCTGCTTCATAGGGAATCCCGGCTTTGGTGAGCTGGTCCTCGGTTCGGCCGACCATCGAAATTTCCGGGATAGCATAGACGCCGTAAGGAAAAAGCTCGGGCATCGAGCAGGTCGGCACGCCGTAAGCATGGCAGGCGGCCAGACGGCCTTGTTCCATGGCCGTCGAGGCGAGTGCGGGAAACCCAATCACATCGCCGATGGCGTAAATGTGTTCGACTTTGGTGCGGTAAAATGAATCGACATGCAGGCGTTCACGGTCGTCGACCTCCAGACCGGTCTTGTCCAGTTGCAGCGCGCCCGTGGTGCCTTGGCGCCCGACCGCATACAGCAACGTCTCGGCGCGGATGATTTTGCCTGACTCGAGCATGGCTTGGACCAGCGGCTCGCCGCCGTTGCCTCCGGCTCCCGCCGCGGGTTTGGCCACTTCGATGCGCGCGACCTTTTCGCCCAGCCGCAGGGTGATCCCGGCGCGCCGCATCTGGTACATCAGTGCTTCGGTAATTTCACGGTCGAGAAACCCGAGCACTTCGTTGCGCCCTTCGATCAGCGTGATCTTCACATCGAGCGCCGCCATCATGCACGCGTACTCCGTGCCGACCACGCCGCCACCGACGACGATCATCGATTTGGGAAGCTGACCGATCTTGATCAGACCATCGGACGTGAAGATTGTTTTATTATCAAACGGGATAGAGTCCGGCATAGCTGGCCGCGTGCCGCTGGCGATGAAGAACTTGTCGGCGGAGATCTGGTCCGTTTCGCCATCGCGCACCACCTGGACGGCTTGGGGAGATTCAAAATGCGCTTCGCCGCAGATCAGTTCGATCTGGTTGCGCTCACAATGCCCGCGGACGAGCGAGATTTCATGCTGCACCACCTGCCGGGAAATATAAATGAGGTCATCGATGGTGATGCGCTTCTTGACGCGTGTAAACTCGCCGAAAAGGCCGCGTTTGGTCGCGCCCGTCAGGTGCAACACGGCCTCGCGCAACGCCTTCGACGGAATGGTGCCCGTATTAACCGCCGCCCCGCCCAGAAACGGGTTCTTCTCGATGAGACAGACCCGCTTGCCGAGCTTGGCCGCCTGAATGGCGGCCTTTTGGCCGGCCGGTCCGGACCCGATTACGACGCAGTCAAAGTGTCTCATAGAGGTCCGGCAGGAAACGAGGGATCAAACAGTCTGTGCATGGTTCAGTAAAGATCCACTACTACCTTTTCGCCTGACCGAGGGCAAGTCTCCAGAAGCGGCGGGGCCGGTTCCTGGTGTCGTTAAACCTGGCCTCATTTATGCTCCACGTACCTGGAACTTCGGTTTTGTCGTTATGAGAAGGTTTCTGGGATGGCTGGCTGCCAGCTTGGTGTGCACGGGCTTGGTTCGGGCGGAAAGGATTAACCAGGAGGGACGAATTCTCGGACCGGCTCCCGTCGTGACCAACGCTACTCTATTCAACACCGCACAAGCCGACGCCATCGTCTCGGCCATGCAGGTCTTTCCAGTCACGAGTGCCTGGAATGAGGACATCTCACGGCTACCTCTCCTGCCAAACTCCGACGCGATGATCGCCCAAATCATGGCCGACTTGTCGAGCAGCCGGCGGACCTTGCGAGCCTTCCAGGAGATGAATTTTGTCTTGGTTCCTGATTCGCAACCGCTGGCTCCGATTACTTTCATCGGTTACCCGGACGAATCGGACCCAAGTCCCTATCCGATTCCGCCCAACATGCCGATTGAAACGTGGCCGAGCGGGACGGGTAACCTGACCCTGCAACAATGGCAGCAGGACACCAATCAGACCGGCGGCGACCGCCACTCTATCGTCGTACAGCCGGGCAATGGATTCATTTGGGAAACGTGGCAAGCGCAGTTGGTGGGCTCGAATTGGGAGGCTTCCAATGGCGCCAGGTTCGACCTTAACAGTAATACGCTACGGCCTGCCGGCTGGACTTCAGGAGATGCGGCCGGGCTGCCGATGTTTCCCGCGTTGCCCCGGTATGAGGAATGCCAACGCGGCATGGTCGAACACGCCTGTCGAGTGGTCGTTTATCGCACGCGCAAGGCGTACCTCTATCCCGCGAATCACATTGCCTCCAGCACGTCCGCGACCCAGACCAACGTTCCCGCCATGGGCCAGCGTGTGCGCCTCAAATCCAGTTTTGTCATCCCGCCTGCCTGGAGCGTCGAAGAGAAAGCAATTCTACTCGGCCTGAAGAAATATGGCGCTCTGGTTGCCGACAATGGCGGTTTCTTCTCGATCTCCGTAACGCCGGATGATCGTTGGCCCGCCAATGCCTTCAGCCATATCTCGAGCGTGGGCATTACAAATTTCGAAGTCGTCCAGTCCACCGGCCCTAACGAGGGCCCGCGCTCGCCCGGTGCGCCAACCGCCAGCGTCGGACCCGACCGGTCCGCCCCGTTTGGCGCCCCCCTGTTGTTGCAGGGCTTCGTTACCTATACGGGCGCGCCTCCGGCGACCGCCTGGCGACTCTATTCGGGGCCGGGCACCGTCAGTTTCAGCAACCCGGCGCTCACGAACTCGCAAGCGACTTTCAGTGCGCCCGGCGCCTATACTTTGATGCTAAGCGCCGATGACCGCGTCCACGCGGTGGCCTACGCCGCCGTAAACCTTACGGTTACGCAGACGATCACTCTGGCAATTGCCTCGCTCGGCACGAACGTGAGCCTGCGCTGGAGCGGTGGATCTCCTCCGTTCATCGTGGAACGGTCAGATGCAATCGCCCCGAGCACCTGGATCCCCGTCCTCACCAACAATGCCTCGAGTGCGGTTCTACCCGTTCCCGGCTCCGCGGCCTACTTCCGCCTTCGGAGCAACTAAACCGCAATCAGCCCGCAATCGTCCGAGCCCACTTGACTCCGGCTCAAAACGAAACGGTCCTTCACTGCGAGATCAGGGAAAATGGGAAGAACGAACCGGTTCCCCTGGCGGACGCGTCAACTGTCGTTGGACACTCGCTATTCGCTGGCGAATGTGTTGCTGCAAACGAGCAACAGCTTGGTCATGCCTTCTTGCTGCATTGGGGTTCAGGGTGGCAAGCACCGGTCGGATCCGACTTTGAAGCGCCGACACCTGCCGGATCATTCTTTCGTTTGTGAACTGGTTTTCCGATAGGACCTTCATGCGTTCGAAATAACGGCGGCGTCCTTCGCGGGTCCCCAGCACCGACTGAGCCACAAGCCCTTTCATTTCGGGAAGAATGGACCCTTGTGGGTTTTCGAAAATCTGGTCCATGCCATGCGGCATAAAGACAATTTTGTCGGCGCCGGGATCGTGATAGACCCGATAATTATTCCGGCACATCGCATAACAATCCCAGTCCCAAATCATCACCTCGAGCGCGAGGTAGGTGATAAACCGGTCCAGGTCGAGCACCTGCTCCAGGCGCTGCCAGCGTCTTTCTAGATCCGGTTCTTTGGCGGCACTGGCCAAAGCGCGGAGGTCGGCAGGATCACGGTCCTTTGATTCCTTAACCGCCGAACTCGTAATATCGTGGGTGTAAGGGAAATCATAAAGATTTCCCTGCGTATTCTGAAAGTAAAGCTGCAAGAAATCTTCTGTGACTCCCTCGACCAGGACGTAAAAACCCAGGGTCCGACCATTCATTTCCACACGGGCATTGGTCGCCCGGGCGGCCGGCACGCCCGAGTCGCGAAACATTTGGCTGCAGAGGATCTCCGTCATGAAGCTGGGATCTTGGACTGAATTATTCAAATGAACCTTTTCAAGGCCGTGAAACCGTTGTCCTTTGTTGAACTTATTGAACTTCAGGGTGAGCCCCGGCTTGGCGTCCAGGGGGCGAAAACTGCCCCGGCGCCCTTTGAGATGCATTCCCACATCTCGATAGATGACGTCATCCACTTGGATATCAACGCGGATAAATGTGCGCGGTTCGCGGTCCAACTGACGCAGTGAATCCTGAGGCGCCGTAATGCGAAAATGAGGAATCCTACCCTGTTTAAAGAATTCATCGCTGGGAAGATCCTCCCGTACGCTTAGGGTTGCCGCCGGCTCAACTCTCTCTGGCGGCACTGACTTAGCGCCCTGACGGCTTTGATTCTCCCGGGTCAAGCTCGAGGGCTTTTGCCGAATTGAATCAAGGTCTTCGCTGGGCGATTTCCCACATCCTGCGATAGTGCCCATCAGGAAAAATAGCGCGAAGCGAATTAGGGCCTTTTTCTCGTTAGCGCCGCAGCGTAATCTTTCCATTTTGTCCTTAGCTCATCACGGGGATTACTCCGGTCGGATCCCCCGCCGGGTTGAGCGCAAACTCATGAGTCGGGCGGATATTCCGAGCGGCATCCTTTGGGGTGCCAAGAGAGGGGTCAACCCATCGCATGGTTCACTTGCTTCCATATTTCGTGGCCGCGCTCTCGATGCGCAGGCGCGGTTTTTCCCCTGGCGAAATGGAGACGGACGTTGGCGCTCTTGGAGCGGCCTTCCAGGACAATGTCCTCGCGCCGATCGGCGCGGCTCCGCAGGTGGTACATCGCCCAGGCATATTGAATGCGCATCTTGCGCGCCATGCGGCGAGGCTGGGGGTTAGGCCGTTTCTGTCAAGAGAAATGAACAATGGTCGCTGGTGCATTCCATTTTGGCTGGATTAAGAAGGGAACAATATGTTTGACCTCGAACAATCCATCGCTGATTGGCGGGCACAGATGCTTGCCGCTGGAATCAAAACGCCCGTGCCGTTGGAAGAATTGGAAATTCATTTGCGCGACGCAATCGAACGGCAGACGAAAGCGGGGTTAAGCGTAACGCATGCCTTCAAGTCTGCCGCTCAAAACACCGGAACAGCGCGCAGCGTCCAAAGCGAATTCGAGAAAATCGAAGAAGCCGAGGAAGTGCGCAAATGGAGAAAAGGGCGAATCTGGTTGGGGG
>JANXQE010000010.1 GCA_025356925.1 Limisphaerales bacterium
AAAACTCAGGCGACGGCGAGCCTCCGGTTCCCCACTGCGTTTCTCCGCTGCCGCCAAGTCAGCTGTGCTAAGGAGTTACCCTGTCCCTGCCGCCTGTGTTCGTAACGAAAAGCACGCTGTCGTTGTAAAACATCAGGAACCACACACTCTCAGATTTGGTTACATCGATTGCGTAACGATAATTGAACACGGAACCGTCACCAACTTTGAAGAGCTGCAGTTTTAAAATTTCTTCCTGCGCCTGCTCTCTCAACTTTGGATTAAGGACGTAATCTCGGACCTCGTGGTCCACAGGGAGTCTTTGTCCAGAGCACTTCAAGAAAAGCCCATTGACAATTTTGGTTATAACTGCACGCATTCTTGGCCTATCCAATGTGAGTGCTGGTCCACGCCCGATATGAACACCTCCCCACTGCAAACGTCAACCTGCTGGACTGAAAGCAACAGTTGGATTGCAAGTCCCGGCTTGGCCCGCGTTCGAGGGATTATGCGTTGCGTGAGCAGTGTCATCGATTGAGGGCTGTCACCGCTGATGGCCGCAACGCTTGTCCGAAAGTATTCGTCGTCACGAGAGGAATCGTGGTTACACTTTTCGCACGCTGGCACTTTGATAAGGTCAGTCGGCCGAGGCTGGGGGAACACCCCGAGAGGTGGAATGTGGTCTTTGGTCGTGGCCGGTGCGCCACAAAGATAACACTCGCTCATCATTTTTCTTTGGCCGCTCCGTTAACGCCCGCAGCCAACGCTTTCCTTTCACCAGGCCAAGAATCCAGCGAGTCAGGCTCTTCGTGCTTCTCGTCATGCATCCAAAATAGCCTGCAACTAAAGAAGCCGATAATCGAAACTCTTAGTCCGCCCATCGAAAGGGTCAATGCTCCATCCATGCGTCTTTTTCAATATGACCAAACAAATCACCCGAGTCTGGAGCTTTGCTTCAGATTCCAACGCAAACATCGAATACCAAACCCTTCAATAGGCCGACGGTTCCTGTTCCTGCAATTGCAAAGGTTGGACCCGTCGAGTTGCCCCAGATGGCAGCCGGTCCTGCAAACACACGAGAGCTGTGGATACGGGCGGATTCATGGTGGTTCGAACGAGCTCGGAAGTCTGTTTGTTGTAGGCGCGGGCTCGTCAAAGGCCTCGGACCATGCTCCGGTTCATTTCCATCGTCTCCGGTGTTTGTTAAATAGAAAAATGAACCAGACTATGGGTTGTAATGGCCAAGCGCCGGAAAAAAAGGGATAGTTGGGCCAGGTCGCGGAATTGTGAACTTAAAACCGGAAGCAAGTTTGATCCGTAGTCCTAATACTTAAAAAGTTGCGATCCAGCACATGACTCCTTTCCATTCCCGATTCCTCGATTTGGCCGCGCATGAAACGCGCTCGTTCCACGTGCTCGCCGGCGGCGGCAAATTGCCTATCGGCGAGTACACCTTGCTCGAATATTTTTGCGATGAGCCTGAGTGTGATTGCCGCCGCGTCCTGGTGCAGGTTGTCCCGGCTGGGCGACCGAACGAGGTTTTGGCCGTCATCAACTACGGCTGGGAAAGCGCCGAATTCTACACCCAATGGATGCATGGGGACGCAAAGGCCGGCAGCGAGATCGCGAACGCCAGCCTTGACCCGCTTCACCCGCAATCCGGCTACGCGGATTACCTGCTCGAACTGTTTAGGGACGTTGTGGACACGGACCCCGATTACGTTGCGCGCCTGGCCCGGCATTACGAGTTGTTCAAGTCCACGCAGCGGCCGGGTACAGGATCGTCCACAGTGGCTCAGCCCTCCACAACCGAGATCCCGGCCCAGCCGCCAATGAGCGTCCGCGAAATCCTCAAGCAGTTGGATACCATTCCGGACCAGGGTGAGTTCGCCCCTTATGCAGCGGCGCTGCGAGCGGCATTCGTGCAACGGGACGCGATCACCCCCGAACTAATGGCCGCTATCGACCGCGTTTCCGCTGA
>JANXQE010000049.1 GCA_025356925.1 Limisphaerales bacterium
GCTCTTTCGGGTCCGCGAGCAATTCGGTTTGAAGGGCCTGGTCCTCCTGCGGGGTGGCACCTCGCCGGCGCGTGCCGGCGATCGGTCGGATTTCCACCTGCCCGTCCTCGCATCGGACGTGGATTTCCGGAGAAGCTCCGACCAGAGAAAAGCCGCTCAGTTCGAGCAGGAACATGTACGGCGAAGGATTGATCGAACGAGCCGCACGGTAGATATCCACTGGTGATGCGGTTACCGGAGTAGAGAATCGCTGGGACCCGACCACCTGGATGATATCCCCCGCCAGAATGTATTCTTTAGCTTTTACAACATTCGCGAGAAAGTTCTCTCTCGGCACATTGGATTCAAACGGCACGGGTGAGATGTCAGGTGGGATGCTTACCGGGACATGTTGGCTGGGCTGTTCCAGGAGCGAAACCAGCCTCTCGATTTCGCCCACCGCGTTTTCATAGGCCTCCTCCGGGCTGGAGGAATCCTCCAGCACCGCGTTGACCAGGACCGTGAGCGTCTGGGCTACCCGGTCAAATATCAATAACTGGTCCGCGACCAGGAAGTACATGACTGGAGTTTGGAGCTCGTCTTTGGGCGGCCTTGGCACGATGGGCTCGATGTCATGGATAAACTCGTATCCGATGAATCCAACGGCCCCGCCGGTGAAGCGAGGCAGGCCAGCGATCGGCACCGGCCGATATTTCTTCATCACTTGTTCGACCACCTGCAAGCCGTCTCGAACAACCGAGCCGTCGGAGGGCGCGGGCAAGCCGGGACCTGTCCCAGGTTGGCGAACCGAGAAACTCTCGATCACCTTCCCATTTTCCAGAACCTCGACTCGGTCGGCTAGTTGGCGGATGACCGCTCGCGGGTTACATCCAACGAAAGAATAGCGGCCCAGATGTTCGCCACCCTCCACGGATTCGAAGAGAAATGACTCGGCAGGCCCGCGGATTTTGCGGTAGGCCGAAAGCGGCGTTTCGATGTCGGCCAACAACCGGCGAGTAACGGGCACAAGATTGCCCTGCTCGGCAAGTTTCTGGAATTCCTGCAGGTTAGGGTAGTACATGCGACTGCCGATTTGGATCTAGGGGAGGAGGGTGAATCCAATAGCCATCTGTGCAGGCTTCCGAGTTTCTCCTGATTTGATTCCCGCTTTTAATCTTAATCCCCATATTTGCGCGCGGCGGATGCTATCTCGGCTGCGGCTGGCCGAGGAATTTTCGCGCGTCTTCCCGTTTATCAGCGCGCCGCAGCCGGACGATACCGAGCAGCGTATAAAACGCGACGGCGAGCGCGTAAGCGACGATCCCCAATCCGATCGCCAATGCCACGGGTTCATCTTTTTGGCGCCCGCTGGTGGCCAGGATCACCCCCGCGCCAACCCCGCCGGTCAGGATGGTCTGACCGAGCAAGCAAAAGACATAAAGCGTGATGTTGGTGTCCTGCACGCGCTCGACATGCCACTCGCGATAGCGTTGTTCGCCCAGCGAGCGCATCAGCCAGGCTGACTGAAAGTTGCGCGCAGCTACCAGGGCGCTGGTCGTGCTGATCACGATCGCCGGCAGCGGCCAAAACGCGAACCCGAAACACATCACGAGATTGAGCGGAATGCCCCACTTCCAGCCGAGCTTCTTGGCGAGCGGGTTACCCTCCAGAACCATATTGGGAGTGGCAATCCACGTGCTCAGGAAATCCATCCCGCGCGAGACTAAGAGCAACAGCAGGATCTCGCAATAAATCCGGCTGCCGAATGGGACAAAGTCATCCATCACTTCTTGCCGTAAATCTCCTCCGGACTCTCCAATCGCGCCTCCGTGATGTTGACCGTACTGCCCTGGTCCTGCACCGAGCGAAAAAAGCACGATTGATAGCCTTCGTGGCACGCCGCCCCGATCTGCTCCACCTGAATCAGGAGCGCGTCGCCATCGCAATCAAAGGCGAGATCCTTCACCGTCTGCGTGTGACCGCTGGTTTCGCCTTTCATCCAGAATTTTTGGCGTGATCGGCTCCAAAAATGCGTCTTGCCCGTTTTCATTGTCATCTCCAATGAAGCCCGGTTCATCCAAGCCATCATCAATACGCGCCCTGTTTTATGTTCCTGGACAATGGCAGGGATTAACCCATTCCCATCGAACTTCAACTGGTCATAAAAGCTCATAACTGCCGATTCATGTCCGCATCAACTTAGCAAATCCCGCGAGGGCGACTAGGAAAAATCATAGGAAACGGCCGAGTTCCACTCGGCTTTGCGCGTTAATTGTCGCTGCAGGCAAGGATTCGCTCCGCGATGAGCCCCGGTTATGCGCCGTCTTCGACATCGCCATCGAAAATGTCAAAACTCGAACCGCCCCGGGATCCAACGGCTCAGGGAGCGCGTGAGCGAAGCCTGCACCGGTTTTATTCAGGCCAACCTCACGGGGATTCCCTTGGACTCGAGGTACCGTTTCACATCCCCGACTGTGTGCTCACCAAAGTGGAAGATACTGGCCGCGAGTACCGCATCGGCTTTGCCTTCAAGCAAAACCTCGGCCAGGTGCTCGAGTTTGCCCGCTCCGCCACTGGCTACCACCGGCACTCCAACCGCCTCGCTGACGCGTCGGGTGATGACCAGGTCAAAACCGGCCTTCGTCCCGTCAGCGTCAATGCTGTTAAGCACAATTTCACCCGCGCCCAACGAGACCGCACGTTGCGCCCACGCCACCGCTTCGAGCCCAGCCGGCTTGCGGCCGCCATGGGAAAAAACCTCCCAGCGGTCCGGCGCAACCTGCTTTGCGTCAATCGACACCACGATGCATTGGCTCCCGAACTTTTCCGCCCCGCTCCGGATCAGACTCGGATTGGCCAAAGCGGATGAATTAATGCTGATCTTATCAGCGCCTGCCCGGAGCATGGTGTACATGTCCTCGACCGAGCGCAAACCGCCACCGACAGTCAGGGGCATGAAACATTGGTCAGCTGTCCGTTCGATTACCTTGACCATAGTGGCCCGGCCGTGCGCGCTGGCGGTGATGTCGAAAAAGACCATCTCGTCGGCGCCCTGCTCGTTGTAGCGCAGCGCCAGTTCCACCGGATCGCCCACGTTGCGGAGTTCGCCCGCCTCGGCCTTGCCGAATTGGACGCCCCGGGTGACCTGGCCCGCATGAACATCCAGGCAGGGAATGACACGTTTAGCCATCATGGCAGTCATATGGAACCTTTTTACGTCCTCGGATGCAACATCTTCCAGATTTCAATTGCGCGGTCTTTTAAGTTCAATCAACCTGGTAATCGCGAATTCATACACAACGAATAAAGGCTTCGGCCCGACGTCCAATGCGATCGGACGATCGAGCGAACTGATGCCAAAACTGGAGTAGATTTTATGAAGCTAGTAAGTCCATTTTCTCCCTTCGCCACATTGGCGGTTGCCGGGGTCCTTTGCGGCTGCGCTTCCTCTGGCGTCAAAACCCCTTCGGGCGTGCCCGTTACACAGATGCGTCCGGATGAACAGGGTTTTGTGGCCGGAACAGGCGTTGAATCGCAGGATTTGGTGGTGGTAACTGACAAGATGTGGCGGAGCATCCTGGGCATCCCCCAAATCGCCAACGCTCAGGGGGCTCCTCGCGTGGTCCTGGATCCCGTCGAGAACGCCACGCGGTTTCCGATCAACAAAGATATCTTTCTAGCGCGAATCCGGGCGGAATTGAATACCAAGGCCCACGGCAAGGTTATCTTCCTGGCTCGGGAACGAATGGCGACCCTCGAGCATGAACGCCAAATGAAACAATCGGGCCAAGTGACCGCCACCGCAGATCCCAACGTGGTAGAATTCAAAGGCGCAGACTTTTTCCTGACTGGCAAACTCTCGGGTCTGACCACTCGCACCAGCGCCGGCACCAGCGATTATATCCTGTACGCATTTCAACTCATCGATGCCCGGACCAGCGATATCGTCTGGGAGGACTCCGCCGAGATTAAGAAGCAGGGCCTGGAAGACGCCGCCTATCGCTAGGCGCGAGCTGAGCCACGGAACGGCTGCCGCCATGAAATGGGTCTGCTGGATGATCGCCGGCGCGGTGTCGCTCACCGCCGTTTCCTGCGCAACCAAGCCGCCTGAGCCCGCGGTTGTTCTCACCGGCAATATCATGGTCGACGGACCCAACGCCACCGAACATGGCCCTCCCCGGGACAAAGTCCTGTGGGAATACCGGACCGCCGCCGCAGCCATGCGACAGGGGAAATTCGACCTCGCCAAACGATTCCTCGATGACGCGCTGACCACGTTGCAAGCCGTTTACGGACCGGACTCGAACGCCCGCAAATCCCGCGGCTACTTCCACGCGGAGGCCAAAAAGACTTTCATTGGCGAGCCTTATGAACGATCAATGGCTTACATTTACCGGGGCGTTTTATACTGGATGGAGGGAGAGCTCGACAATGCGCGGGCGTGCTTCCGCAGCGCCGAAGTCGAGGACAGCGACACGGCAAACCACGCCTATGCGGGTGACTGGGTGTTGCCGGACTACCTCGATGGTCTCGTCACGACGAAATTGGGCGGTGCTGGCTCCGACGCCCTCAAACGCGCCCAGGCCGGCGCGAAATTTGTCAAGTTGCCCCCTTATAATCCGAAGGCAAATGTGCTGATCTTCCTCGAGTTCGGTCCGGGCCCGACCAAGTATGCCACCGGTCAGTACAGCGAGGAACTCCGATTCCATGTCTCGCCCTCGGTGGTTACCTCGGCAGAGTTCCAGGTGGATGGCAAAGAGTTCCCGGTCGCCCCGACGGACGATGTTTGGTTTCAAGCCAGCACCCGGGGCGGTCGCGTTATGGATCACATCCTGGCTAATAAGGCGGTTTTTAAAACCGCGACCGACGTCGCAGGCAATGTAGCCCTGATCGGCGGCGGCGCGGCGCTCATGTCCGGAGGCGGACGTGATGCCACCGCGAACGAAGTTGGCCTGGGTTTGCTGGCAGCCGGAGTGATCAGCAAGCTCTTTTCTGCGGCAACCACTCCGGAGGCGGATGTCCGCTCCTGGGACAATCTGCCGAGGTATCTAAGCTTCGCGAGCCTGGCTTTGTCTCCCGGCCGCCATACCGTCACAGTCCAATTTCACGATGGCGTCGGCCAGGTGTTGTCTAACTTCACCAAAACCGTTACTGTAGATGTGCCGGCGGACGGACAGGACAAGGTGATTTTTGTGAGCGACCAATCCTTAACTCCTCAAACAATCTAAAACGCCGGGTCAATTGTGTCTCCAAAGCCGCCCATTGCTCTGTCGTCGAACCCACGCCCTTTGAAACCACGTTCCTCGACGCAACTGAGCAGCAACAGGTGAGGTTTGTATCGGCGAACGACAACGCGCTGCGCTACACCAACCGCAGGCGCGAAACCCGGTAATCACAGAGCGCGGGCCTTCCTGCCCGCAACAACCCCGGAGGATCGGGAGGTGCCGACGAGTCAAGAGTCGTCGCACGGTCGAGCCCTCCTGCGGACAGGGCTGGCCGCGCGTGAAGGGCCCCCGAAAATTTCTCGCTTCGACGGTCCGTTTACTTCACAGTGGCGGCCGTAATCAGCTTCGGATTCTCGGTCTATGAAAGCAAAAATCATCATCACGCCGAAAAAGGCGGTCCTCGACCCACAGGGCAAAACGGTGCAGAACGCTTTGGCCCACATGGGCTACTCTGGCGTTGGAGCAGTGCACGTGGGCAAATACTTGGAGATCGAGCTTACGGACGGAGACCTGGTGACGGCCCGCAAACAAATCGACGAGGCTTGCCACAAGATTCTCAGCAACCCGGTCATCGAGGATTACCGGTTTGAAATCGAGTAAGCAGCCGCTACGTTAACGGAGTATGAATTTCGCCGTTCTCCAATTTCCCGGCTCCAATTGCGATCAGGACGTTGTCCATGTTCTCCGCAACGTTCTGGGCCACTCGGCCCGGCTGTTGTGGCATAAAGAAAACTCCCTCGGAGGAGCTGACGCCGTAATCATTCCCGGCGGTTTCAGCTATGGCGATTACCTTCGGACCGGAGCGATCGCGCGGTTCAGCCCGGTCATGCAAGCGGTGCAACAGTTCGCCGCCAATGGCGGCCGGGCTCTGGGCATCTGTAACGGCTTCCAGATTCTATGCGAGGCCGGCCTGCTTCCCGGCGCTTTGATCCGCAACCGCTCCGTCCAGTTTCGCTGCGAACACGTCTTTCTCAAGACCGTCACGGTCAACTCGTCCTTCACCTCGCAAATCCCCGTCGACAAACTGCTGCGCGTGCCCATCGCCCATGGCGAAGGCTGCTACTTCGCGGATGACCAAACGCTGGCCCAGCTTA
>JANXQE010000056.1 GCA_025356925.1 Limisphaerales bacterium
GGTCGGCAGGGGGACATACACCGCATCGACCGTTTTCGATGCGAGGAGTTCTTCGTAGGACCCGAACGCCTGGGGAACGGTGGGCATCGGGGAATCCGACTGGCAGCGCTCGATGAATTGGCGAGCGCGCTCCCGTTCGCGGCTGGCCACCGCCACGACCACTGAGTTGCCAGAGTTCAGGATCCCAAGCCAGTTTTTGCGAGCGATATCCGCGGTCCCCAAGATGCCCCAACGAACTTTATCAGCGATCATAAAACCAGAGCCTCACGCAACGCCGACCGTACTGCAACCAAAAGGAGCATAACCGCGGATGACGCAGATAACGCGGATTACTTTTCCCATCTGCGAAATCCGCCTCATCCGCCGTCAACATTCAAGGCCTGAAATTCGTCGACGGCTGCCCCGGTCCTGAATGACACCGAAAGATTGAGCAGCCGCGTTACTTGCGGAGCCGCGCTGTTCGGCATGGAGCATACCAACTAAAAGTATTTCTCAAGAATCGGTTTGAGGTTCTGCTTCGTTTTCGCCGGCCAGAATTTCTTGTCGGTCAGAATGGCGCTCTCGAGCGCTGAATGACACGGCCAGTTTGGTTCGGCCGGGATTTGAGGGAGCGCGTGCGCGATGATCGCTTTAGCAGTCGCGGCGTTCTTATTCAGGTTCGCGATGACCATATCGACGGTGACATGCGCTTCATCGGTCTTCCAACAGTCGTAATCAGTGACCATGGCCAAGGTGGCGTAGGCGATCTCGGCTTCCCTGGCGCATTTGGCTTCTCCGAGGTTGGTCATGCCGATAACGTCGTAGCCGAGTTTGTGGTTCGCTATGGATTCAGCGCGGGTACTAAAGGCCGGCCCCTCCATGTTAACGTAGGTACCGCGGTCGTGAACGGGTGTTTTCAAGCCACGCGCCGCCTTGAGCAGGATCCGTCGAAGCTCCTCGCAGATGGGGTCGGCAAAGGCGATGTGGGCCACGATGCCGTTGCCGAAAAACGTGTGAGCGGTTGATTGCTTTGTGCGATCTAAAAACTGGTCAAAGAGCACGACGTCGCAGGGTTTGTACCTGGCCTGAAGCGAACCGACGGCGCTGACACTAATAATCCAGGCGACGCCGAGTTTCTTGAGCGCCCAAACGTTGGCTCGCTGATTGAGTTCACTGGGCAGAAGACGATGACCGCGGCCATGGCGAGGCAGGAACACGACCTCCCGCCCGGCGAGGCGACCGGTCAACAACTCATCGGAGGGCGGACCGAACGGGGTCTTGATCTTAACCCATCTCTGGCGCGTGAACCCTTCGATATGATAGAGGCCGCTCCCGCCGATAATGCCAATGGGATGTTCAGACATGCCGGGCGTTATAACGGCCGGGCGAATCCGTCGCGAGCTATTTATGACAGGAGGAAGAGTTAGCGCTGACAAGATCGGGGCTCACGTAGGGGATGCCGAGCCCGAGGCCCCGGAGGATGAGAAGCGAGGCGAGAACAAAAACGGAAACAGGGATGGCTTTTCGGAGTTGGAGGCGAAGTGCGATCGGGATCAGCCGGCCAGACAGGCTGATGCCTAGCATCATGGGAACTGTTCCCAGACCAAACGCCGCCATGTACTGGACCCCGGCCATTAATCCGCCGGTCGCCGTCGCGCCCGCGCAGGCGACATACACCAGGCCGCAGGGCAGCAGGCCATTCAACAAACCCAGGATCGCGAGGGACGCGAAGGAGCGACGGCGAAGCTGGACGGACATCCGAGACTTGAGCCGCTCCACCAACCCGGTGACTGGACGCCAGAGGGACAGGCGGTGTGAGGAGAATAGCCCGACCAGCAGAGCGAGACCCAGAGCGATCGATACCCACCGTTGGACGCCCGCCAGGAGGAGAGTGCGGCCGACTAATCCGAAGACGAGTCCGAGCACGCAATACGTCACCATCCGACCGAGGTTGTAGGCCAGTCGCCCAGCCACAAATCCAGGTGCTGAGCCCGGACCCACCGGAAGAGCCAGGGCGAGCGGACCGCACATCCCCGCGCAGTGCAGGCTGCCAACGAGGCCGAGGAGAAGGGCGGTCCAAGCGGTCATGCCATTAGGAATTGGAAATTTGAGAAGGAGAATCTGGGGTCCTGGGGGCGCCGGTGTCTCGCCGGCGAACTCCGCCATTGGGGGTCGCGCCGCAACGCCGGCCAGATGCCGACGCTCCCCGAGCCGGCCGAAACAGAAGGTGGGACAGTTGGGCGTGCATCGCTCAGGAGGGTCTCGGCGGGATCACAAGTTGTTGATCGAGGAAGTATTCACGATTATCGAACGCCCAGGAAACGCGCACTTTCCACAGTCCGGGGAGCAGGGAAGCGCCATCAATCGTTTGAACTCCATTTGGGCTGAGCGCGAGCTTGAGCCGCCGATCCAGGTTTGCTGCCGAGGGCCGGTAAAGTTGGATCTGCCCCGAGGGATTGGCCCTGGACTGTTCGAGTGGCACCAACACAGTGATTAGTTTGGTCCCGGCGTCATACGTGACCGAGGCGAGCGGCGCTCGCTCCCGGGTATGCTGCAGCCGATCGATCTGGCCCTGGTAACGCACTTCTTCTTCGTAGTAGTTCGCGGAAATCAGATCCGCCGGGTGACGGCTGCAAAAGGCGATGAACGTGCCACAGCCCAGGATCGCGATCGTAAAGAAGATGATGATGGAAACGGGCCAAGGATCCCAACGGCGGGAGGCGTTAGTCTTCATAGTTCAAGAGCTAAATGTGGGGCGAAAACCGAAGGCCGAGTAGCAAGAGCCGCAGGGTGCCTGAGCTCCAGGTCGCGATTTGCAGATTTAGGGTTCATTTGCGAGGGCCGATGAAGATGGTTTTGATTTTATCGACGGGCTGGCCGGCGGAGTAAACGCGGACCACCAGCGGTGTGGCGCCAGGCCTGAGGTGGGCGGGGGCGATCTCCACGAGAACCGAGGCTTCGTTTTGCGTTTCGGCAGGCAACTCCAATGCTCCGCCCAGCACCGTCAGTACGCCTTCAACGTTTTCGAGCTTGAGGTCAATGGTTTTGCTGGAATGAGTCTTGTTGGTGAGCTTGAGAAGGTAAAGATTGCTGATTTTGCCCTCGGGTGTCTGCTGGAAGAGTGTGCCTGGGGCGCGGAGAAAACTGACGTCGACTTCGGATCGAGTCAGCAATAACGCGAGCAGGCCGGCGCCGAGGAGCACCAGGATCACACAGTAACCGACTATCCGTGGTGTAACCCGGATGGGCTCGTGCTTTTCGATGCCGTTGAGAGACGCAAAGCGAATCAGCCCGCGCGGCCGGCCTATTTTGGCCATGACCTCGTCACACGCATCGATGCACGCCGTGCAATTCACGCATTCCATTTGCGTCCCGTTCCGGATGTCGATGCCGGTGGGACAAACCGCTACGCAATTAAAACAGTCGACACAGTCACCGGCACCGCGCGTGGCTCGACGCTGACGGGATTCGCTGCGCGTGAAGCGGCCACGCTGTTCGCCCCGCTTGTAGTCGTAGGCGACCACGATGGTGTTCTCATCGAGCAAAGTGGATTGGAGGCGGCCGTACGGGCAAATGAAAGTACAGGCCTGTTCGCGGAAACGCGCGAAGATCCCATAGAACACCAAAGTGAAGATACCCATAGATGCGAGACCGGCGAGGTGGTGGCTGGGATTGTCGGTGATGATCGGCTTCAGGGCATCCATGCCGATGATGTACGCCAGCAGCGTGTTGCCAATCACGAACGAGAGGGCAAGAAAAATGATGTGTTTGACGCCTTTCCTAAGCGTCTTGTTGAGGTTCCAGGCAGAGCGAGCTAAAGCTTTTTGAGCGGAGGAGTCTCCTTCAATGAAGTACTCAACTTTACGAAAGACCATCTCCATCATCACTGTTTGGGGGCAGGTCCAACCACACCAAAGCCGGCCAAACGCAGCGGTAAAAACCGCGATCCCCGTGAGAAAGAGCAGGAAACCGAGGGCGAATACAAGGTTGTCCTGCGGCCAGAAGATCACGCCGAGCACAGCGAACTTCCGCTCGACCACGTTGA
>JANXQE010000057.1 GCA_025356925.1 Limisphaerales bacterium
CACCGGCAAAAATATTGCCGTAGAGACGAAAGCTGAGCGACACCGGGCGGAACAAAATCGAAAAAACTTCGAGGCAACCCACCGCGAAAAAGACCACAATCATCAGCAGTTTGAGCATCCCGCTGGTCTCCCCTTTCGGAGCAAATAAATGGAGCAGGAAACCGATCGGGCCGATCTCGCGGACCGCCCAGAACACCCAGCAAGCGAAAAAGACCAGCGCCATCGCCAACGTCATGTTCAGATCAGCATTGGCGCCACGGAAAAAGGGCTGATCGACCTCGAACCCGGTGGGGGTTGCGTGCCCCCAGCCGATGGCGCCCACACCCGGCAGCAAACCTAACCAGTTGGAAAACAGGACAAAAATGAACACACTCGCGAAGAACCAAAAAGTGCGATTGACCAGGTGCCGGCCGATGATGCCCTCCAAAAAATTGTGGAGACTTTCGACCATCCATTCCCAAAAATTCTGTGCGCCGTCGGGAACCTCCTTCATGTTCCGCGTCGCGATCTGAGCGAACACAATAAGCCCCAGCGCTACGATCCAGGTAACGAGCATCGAGTTAGTGATCGGAAAGCCAAACGGCCGGGCAATCTCGATGGCGCTTGGGGAGAGTCCCTGCTCCGCGTGCCCCGGGGCTGCCGGACCCCCAGCCGCCTCGGGCAGAGCCTGCCCAGCACCCTCGGCGCTCCACCCGGCCAGGGGCGCACCAGCCAGCAAAAATGACACTAAAATAATTCTGATTAAGCTCATCCGCTCTGAACCGCTGGTCCAAGGGACACTTTGCCCCTCGGTGTCAAACCGACGTTTTGAAGTCGAAGCGCGCAAAAGCTGCCTCATTGAGAATAATTTCACAAGAGTTTTTTTCTGTGATGTGCCAGGCCGAGCAAGGCGAGTGACCAAGTCCCGCAGCGCCGAGTTGCACTCGGCTTAGGTCGTCCGTCGTGCGCTACTCTGGCTAACTGACAGGCACAAGCGAAACCCGCTCCCCTTTATCATTGCGGGTTATTCCCTGGGCGCGTGGATCCAGGGTCAACCCGCCATCGACCAGGAAAGCGTAACGGTGATGGCCGTGTTTTAATTCCACCCCCAGCAGCCACGAGCGGTCGGGCATCTGTTTCATGGGATGCGCGGCCGCGTTCCATTGGTTGAAGTCGCCCACGAGGCTGACGGATTGGGCCTCAGTGGCGTTGCACACGAAGGTAACCGAGCGAAGGTTCTTGTGGTAGCTGGAGTTCACGCTTGCTCTCCCGACAGGTTTTCAAGGATGGTCAACCCCGTGCGACGGATCTGTTCAGAGCGAGCTTCCAGCACGTGGTACTCCTGGACCCAGCCAGGCTTGGCCAGGCTACGTTCGCGCCAGAATGATTTGAGGACACGCTCGATCCGCTCCACTTGTTGCATGGCCGAGGCGAAGGATTCGCGTCCGTCGGGCAGGTCGGAAATGTTGCCGACGAAGAAGCGGGTGATTCGCTTCCTGGCAAAGACTGCGTGAAGCAGCATGACCACCGTCTGCTCGTACGGGTACCATCTTTGGGTGAGAATCTCGCGCAGAAAATCGTGGCGAACCGCAAAGAACTCGGAACGGGGCCGTTCGGTAAATCGGCGGATTTCCTGGGCTTCAGCCGGGAACCAGTTATAGAGCAGCGCGAAGGTTCCGTAAGTGTCAATGAGTTGCTTGGAGTTGTTATGGTCAGTCGCGATCTCACCGATACAGATGTCCTGTTCGAGTTCCAGGACAATCTCCGGCAGGTCGTGGAGACGGCCCAACACCTCCCGACCTACGCGGGTGCCGTAATTGAAATCTCCGGGAATCAGCCAATAGACATCCCGGGGGCCGCCCTGCTCGAAAGCCATGCCCAAACCGGAGCACCACATTTGGCAGGTATCCACGCACCACGCTTCGAGAATATCGGAGTGTTTGGCGACGACGTCCCCTCGAAAAGCCAGGAACAATTTGTCCTGCGCCATTGCGTAGTGCGTTTTGCGATCGAGAACAGTGATGGGCCGGGCATATCGCGTCCGGTCGGCATCCAACCGGGCGACCAGTTGGTAAAGGCTTTCCAGATCGGAATAGTCGTCAGGTTGTTTAAAGGGGTAAATGACCACCGGATGGACAATCCCTCGCTCGGTTGATGTCGAGCTGGCTTCCCTGGGAACTGCTTCCGGCCGGGTTCGATGAATGTCCGCCGCCGCTTTCCTCATAAGCGACTGTGATCCGGGCAAACCCAGGGCAAGTCAAGCTGAATTCCAAAACCCGGATAAGGCTTGCGCGGCGGGCACAGTTCGTGCTTTCTTTAGCCCTGATATGTCACGCCTCAACGTCAACTGGCTCGTTGCCGCAGCCCGCGGGCTAGCCTGCGTGTTGGCGGGAGTGCTGTTGTTGTGCGAGGTGCTGACGGCGGACGGCTCGTTGCATCAGGCGTTTCATTCCGGCGAAAAGGCCGCCTCGAATAACTGCATCCTGTGCCTGTTCGCCAAGGGCCAGGTTGACAAGCCCGAATCGGAGCCGAGGATCACGACCTTTGTTTGGTCCACGTTCGATTCTCCGCAGCCAATGCAGTCCGTCGCCCTGGTAGACTGCAGGTATTTTACCTCCCCCAGTCGAGCTCCGCCGGCGTTTTCCCTCCGTCCAACAGTCGTGGCCTAAGGCGAGTCGCAAGACTCCACGGCTCGGCGCTTGGCCATCGGCCGTCGTCCCGGTTTCCAACTTTTGGAGTCCAAATTCTTGGTTGCGGGCATCTGCTTTGCCCCCAGAAGACGACAAATGAACGCCAGAAGACCCTCGATGTCATCGCGCGCGCGCGCGCCCCTCAGCTCTGTTATTTTGATTACAGCTCGGACGCTAGAATGCCTGGCCGCTTCGCTCACCAGCGCGGCCTTTGTCACTTCTGCCCAGCCCGCGTATGCCGCGGAACCAGCTCCCCCGAGCACCGCAATCGCCAGCAACATCGTCCTAACAGCCGCTCAGCGACAAAAAATCCAAACCACGAAAGTTAATCCATCCACCTTCCGCCGCACCATCGAAACGACCGGAACGGTGGGTTTTGACGAAGATCAAGCGACTACCGTGCTGGCTCCCGTCGGGGGACCGGTATCAAAGCTGATGGTTTCACTGGGCGGGAACGTAAAGGCTGGCGACACCTTGGCCACAGTCGCTTCGCCGGACTATGCCACGGCGATGAGCGCCTATCGCAAGGCGGTGGCAACGGCAAAAAACTCCAAACGCATCGCGGCCCTGACGGAGCAGCTTTCCAAGAACAATCTCTCCCGGCGTGAAGTCGACCAGGCGCAGACCGACGCGGCCAATGCCGAGGCGGACCGCGACGCTGCGCTGGAGCAGCTTCACTCACTTGGCGTTGATGAATCGACCATTCACTCCATCGAGGAGGGACGTACGGTACCGGATCGAGCCGGACTAATCCGCTCGCCCATTGCCGGAACCGTCGTGGAGAGACTAATCACGCCGGGTCAACTCTTGCAGGCCGGCACAACTCCTTGCTTCACCGTCGCCGACGTTTCCCAAGTCTGGGTCACGGCAAATATCTTTGAGTCCGATCTGTCCTCGATTCAGGTCGGCGACCCGGCCGAGGTCGCGAC
>JANXQE010000087.1 GCA_025356925.1 Limisphaerales bacterium
CGAGGCGATGATAGGGGTGGAGATCCCTCACTGCCGCCTGGACGCGGTAGAGGTTCACGGAAGTAAATCGGCAACACACATCGAGGTCTGTGGTTACTAAAGTCACCCCGTGCATGATGCCGCAGACGCCTCCAATGATCACGAATTCCACACGATGCTGCAGAAGCCGCTGTAAGAGGGCTTTATCGTCCTGAACCGTGCTGCAGGGTTAGTTCGCGGGCCGCCATAATTTCCAGCACGAGGTTCAAGGCCCGCTGGTGTTCCTCCAACCTCTCTTCCGGCGTCCTTCGCAGAGCATCCTCCACCAGCGACATGTCAAAGCCATAATCGCAGGCCGCGCGCCAGGCCGGACCCGCCTCCGGCGGACAAACGTACGGACCGTTGATTTCCGCCAATAACTTTTCGTCGAGCATCCTGGTACAATCTGGCAAGAAGGACGGTTTCTGGCAAGGATCTGCTAAGCTTGGCCTCGAGGAGATCAGGGGTTCGAACCCCCTCGGCTACACCATGCTTCCAGCGCCTTGGAGTCCTTGCCCGTTTGAAACGCCTTTTGCGCGCGTCAGCCAGATGCTGGGCTCGACTACGCCAATGCCGGCCTTCGACGGAGTGGCACCCATCGAAGCTCAATCCGCTTGTCCAGACCGGCCCTAAAAGGGTCAGTTGCGCACATTCGTACATTTGCGTAGTTCAGGGCTTCGCGGTTCGGAGGCCGTTGCCAAGGTAATCAGATGCGCCCATGTTTAGGTTCCGGGCAATCCAGTTAAGTCTCACCGTGGTTTCGGATCGCAGGCGTCGTGCAATTTCGACGGCCAGCGGGTGGAGGCAGGCTGGGTCACCGACGAGGGTGCGAGTCACATTGCTCCGCAAAACCGCTGAGCACCGTTTCCATACGCCGCTTGACGCGTGGACGGGACTGCGCGAATTGTTGAACCCATCATCACCAGCTTCAATACCGGCACCCACCTCTGGGGAAAGTTCCTCAAAGATTTTCCTCCGACCGATTGGTAATCGGCGCGGATCGGTTACACAAGCAACGGAGTGACGACCTCTCCGCTGACGTCGGTGAGACGAAAATCGCGCCCTTCAAAACGGTAGGTAAACCTGGTGTGATCAATCCCCAGACACTGGAGCATGGTCGCATGAAGGTCATGCACGCTGACCGGGTTCTCGGTGATATTGTAGCCGAAATCGTCGGTCGCGCCGTAAACCAGGCCCGGTTTAATGCCACCACCGGCTAACCAGAGCGAGAAACATCGCGGGTGGTGGTCTCGGCCAAAATCGTCTTTCTTGATCTCGCCCTGGGAATAGGCCGTCCGCCCAAACTCGCCGCCCCAGATCACGAGCGTGTCCTCCAGGAGGCCACGTTGCTTAAGATCCTTGATCAAGGCAGCACTGGCCTGGTCGGTGTTTTTGGTTTGGGTCTTGATCCCTTCGGGCAGGCCGCCGTGATGGTCCCAATCGCGATGGCAAAGTTGGATAAAACGCACGCCGCGTTCCGCCAGGCGCCGGGCCAGCAGGCAGTTGTTCGCGTACGACGACTTGCCCGGTTCGGCACCATACAGTTCCAGGATTTCCTTTGGCTCCTTCGCGATGTCCATCAA
>JANXQE010000094.1 GCA_025356925.1 Limisphaerales bacterium
GGCGAAGGCGCGAGCCAGCGGCAGCCCCAGGCCACTGTGTTCGTTACTGGAGCGCGCGAGGTCTTTGCGCCAGAAACGCTCAAACAACTTTGGCAGATCCTCCGAGGTGAGGTTGCCGACAGTGTTGCTCACGCGAAGGTGGATCTGCTGTTCCCCCACTTCGACCTCGACTCGCACCAATCCCCCGACCGGAGAGTATTCGACGGCGTTGTCCACGAGGTTGGCGACGATCGAGCGTGCCAGCACGGGGTCGGTCTCGACTTCGGCGTTCTCAGGCACTTCGCGAACAACCTTCAATTGTTTGTTCGCCGCCTGTTTCGCGAAAGTGCGCCACACTTGCTCGACGAGCGGCGCGAGAGCGATACGTTCCAGCGCCACCGGCAATTGGCCGCGTTCGTTCCTTAGCAGCGCCAGGAGCCGGGTGACGATGCCTTCCATTTGCAGGGCAACGGCGAGGACTTCACGGTCGGTTTCAACCTCCCGGTTATCGGGCCATTTGAGGGCCAACTCGGCCAGGCTGCGCAATTCCGCGATCGGGGTGCGCAATTCATGCGCCAGGTCCGCGCTGAAACGACGTTCACGCTGGAAAGACTGTTGGAGGCGTGCCAGCAAGTCGTTCAACCGGCTGCTGATGGGCGTCAGTTCGGCCGGCATCGACTCGGTGGCAAAGCGCGTGGCAAGCGAGTCGGCATTGACGCGGGCCGCCTGGTCGGCGAGTGCGTTCAATGGGGCTAGCTCGCCTCGGAGCACCCGGGGCACGAGCAGGGCGGTGGCCGCCAGGAGCAGGACACCGCAGCCGGAGAGCACGCCGCCCAGCGTAGCCAGCGTCCGATCCAGACCGCGGCGGTCGGAAGCCACGACCAAAACGATCTCCGTGGGCGGGGTGGACAGGCGTTCTTGTCGAACCAGCCGTGGCAGGAATGCAAATCCGATGGCGCGACCAGCGAACCCGGAAGGCAACACGACATTCCACAACTTTGGTTTGTCAAAAGTCCCGAAGAGGGACGGCAAATCCGATTTTCCAAGAGATTCCGAGCGCCTTAAAACCGAGCCATCACTGAGCCACGCCTCAAAAAAATCCGTGGCGACCCGTTCGCCGAATTCCCGCATGAACCGGTCGCTGAATTCCACTTCGATGCGTTTGCCTCTCTGTTCGGTGACTGTCGAAATGGCGGTTGCCTTGGCGCGGAGAGTGGCGTCGAATTGTTTCAACAAAGCCGCGCGCGTCGAAAAATACACGCCAAAACCTCCAGCGCCAAGCAGGAGGGCAAAGCCGAACAACAGCTTCCGGGTAAGTTGCTGCCGGATGGTTCTCATTCGGGTCCAGCCTTGAGAACATAACCCAAGCCGTGGCGCGTGTGGATGAGCGGAGCCTGGTTGTGCAGGCCGATTTTTTTTCGCAATGTGCTGATGGCGGACTCGACCACGTTGCTCATTGGATCCAGTGTGCCGTCGTAAATGTGCGCCTCGATGTCGCTGCGCCTGACCACCTCGCCAGCGCGCCGGGCAAGGTATTCCAGGAGCAAATATTCGCGCGGTTTAAGGCTGACGGGTTGCTGAGCCCGGAACACCTCTTTGGCGACCGTATCAATCTCCAAATCCGCGATGACCAACCGTGGCTGTTTGCTGCCATAGGCCCTCCGGCACAACGCTTCCACGCGGGCGAGCAATTCGTCCAGTGCGAACGGTTTGATCAGGTAATCATCCGCGCCAAGCCGCAATCCGTGCACTCGATCTCCCACGGTGTCCTTGGCCGTCAGCAGGAGAACATGGGTCGGCTTGCTCCGCTGGCGGAGTTGGTGCAGCAGCGATAGTCCATCCAGCTTCGGCAGCATAATGTCGAGCACGACGACGTCGTAGTCGTTGGACTCGGCCAGCCAGAGCCCTTCCTCGCCGTCAGCGGCGGCATCGACGGCGTATCCGGAGCGGCGCAAAGCCGCGCCGACCGTCGTCCGCAGACGCTTTGAATCTTCCACTAACAGCACGCGCATAACCGCAACTGCCTTCGAGATGGCGGGTCGGCGCAGCGTTGGTTGCTTTTGGCCCAGGTCTGGTTCTTGCGGCCGAGCCGGTCATTCGCCTCACCCGAAAGCATAGCACGCGGAGCTTACCGAAACCTTACCACGCTGCCAAGCGTCAGTCCCGATTCCTTTGGCGTCTTCACTGGATCGGTAAGGTTTCGATAATGTGCGTCGGGTCACTCCAGGGCAGACGCACTTAAAAGCTAGAGGATTACTAGGCAAAATTTGCCTTGTACTTTTGAATTAGATG
>JANXQE010000105.1 GCA_025356925.1 Limisphaerales bacterium
CAAACGGCAGGACGAGTTCTACGGCTGAATGTCCAGACAAAGGGACCGCACAAATGAAGGTTCGCGGAGCTCGTTCGTCCGCCCGGCACTTTCGCAATCCCTCGCTTCGGGCCGTCGGATCAGAGCCGCTGACGGAAGTAATCAATCGTCTTGACCAGTCCCTGAGGCAAGGCCACTTTCGGCTCCCAACGGAGGTGTTTCCGCGCGCGACTGATATCGGGTCGACGTTGCTTGGGATCGTCCTGCGGCAGCGGCTTGAAAGTGATTTTGCTCTTCGAACCGGTGGCTCGAATGATTTCCTTGGCAAACTCCAGGACCGTCATTTCGGCCGGATTTCCGATATTCACCGGCAGCTCGTGGTCGCTGAGCATCAAGCGGTAGATCCCTTCGATCAGATCCGAAAAATAGCAAAAACTGCGGGTTTGTCGGCCGTCTCCAAACACTGTGATCGGCTTGTTCTTGAGCGCCTGGCTGAGAAACGCCGGGACAACGCGGCCATCGTGGAGCCGCATGCGAGGACCGTACGTGTTAAAGATTCGGACGATCCGGGTCTCGACCTGATGTTCGCGATGGTAGGCCATGGCGAGCGCTTCGGAAAACCGCTTCGCTTCGTCATAGCACCCACGGGGGCCAATCGTATTCACGTTCCCCCAGTATTCCTCGATCTGCGGGTGTACTAACGGATCGCCGTAGATCTCCGAAGTCGAGGCGAGGAGAAATCGCGCTTTCTTGTGCTTGGCCAGTCCAAGAGCCTTGTGTGTCCCCAGAGACCCGACCTTCAGCGTTTGAATGGGCAGTTCCAAATAGTCCACCGGGCTCGCCGGCGAGGCAAAATGCCAAATGTAGTCAACCGCAACATCCAGAAAGATGAATTCGGTAACATCCTGTTGGATGAACTTGAAATGGGAGTTCCCGCCCAGATGGGAAATGTTGTTCACGGAGCCGGTGACGAAGTTGTCGATGCCGATAACCTTGTGACCGCGCGCGAGCAGCAGGTCGGTCAGGTGCGAGCCAAGAAAACCAGCGGCGCCAGTGACGACGCTGCAGGGCTGGGTTGAGTGTGGACCGGGTCGCGCTCGTTTTGGCATAGTGATGACCTTTAAGGGAAAACGCAAATGCCCTGACTCCAGGCTCCGGGGACTGTGGCTGAGCGCAGGGCTTGATGTGTCAACTGGCCCCCGCTCCCGTGAGCACCACGGGCAGAGTGCGGCAAAGTATCTTCAGGTCCAGCCATAACGACCAATTATCAATATACTCCAAATCAAGCCGAACCCAATCTCGGAAGTCCTTCACTTTGTTGCGTCCGCTGACCTGCCACAAGCAGGTTAAGCCGGGCTTAACGCTGAGACGGCGTCGATGCGCCAGGTCATTGAACCGTTTGACCTCGTCAACCGGTAAAGGCCGCGGTCCGACCAGGCTCATCTCCGCTCGGAGCACGTTGAAAAGTTGAGGGAGTTCATCGATGCTGAACTTGCGGAGCAACCGGCCGAAGGGGGTGATTCGGGGATCGTTGACCACCTTGAAAACCGGTCCGCTCATCTCGTTCATGGCTGCCAATTCGTGTTTGAGCTGTTCGGCGTTAGTCACCATCGTGCGAAATTTGTACAGCGTGAAAGGCCGGCCGTTGAGTCCGGAGCGTTGCTGCCGAAAAAAGACCGGTCCCGGGGAGGTCAATTTTACCGACAACGCGACCAGGGCGAGCAGGGGAGCCAGGACCAGGAGCAGAGTGGCAGCGCCAAAAAAGTCGATCAATTGCTTTGCCACGCTTTCCCATGAGGCCTCGGGCACCGCTCGAAAGACCATGATCGCGTGACCGTAAAAGTCGTCAAAGGTCGCTCGAGCGATTTGGGTCTTGAAGAAGTCCGCCATCAGCCAAACCTCAACTCCCTCCAATTCGCAGACTCTGACTGCAGCTTCCACCTGGTCAAAAAAGGATCTTTTGGCACTGATGATTACCCCGTTGACCGAATGCTCGTGCAGCAGCTCAACCAAGCGGTCGATCGACGTTTCATTCAGGTCCAGTTCGGCGATCACATCCATCGCTTCGGGCGATTTGCTGCGCAGCTCCGCTCGCATGCGGGCCGTTTCTTCGCCGGTGCCGACCAGGAGAAACCGGCGACGGTACTGCTCACGCGCCAGTTCGCTGCGAAAGGCCCGGCGCAGGAGTTCTTCTTTGGAAAACAGCAGGAGAAAGCTGATGGCTCCGAACAGAACGGTGACGAGTCGGGCGATCCCGCTGTGAAACAGGAAGAGCGCCAGGATCAGACCCAGGGTGGTAAAAAGGCAGCCTTTGAAGAGAAGCCAGGCGGTAGTATACCGGGAGCACAGGATCGGACGGTTGTAGAACCCCTGCGCTTCCAGGATCAACGGCGCCGCCGGAATCAGAATGAGATAAAGCCACACATAGGCCTCGAAAGGGCTCACCTCGTCCAGGCGGAAGAACTCGATCACCCGAGGATCGGATCGGACCACGTACGCCAGCCAAAAACTGACCGCAAACAGACACGCGTCCATCAGTTGATGGACCTGCATCCGGATCAGGCGGTCGCGTCTCAGCATAAATCAAGCAGGTGGCCGAGCCGCCGCCCTCGGGCTTCCAAAGAGGCCAAAACGCCCACTTGTTTTGAGGACACCGGCTTCATTCAAGGCGCGGTGGTAACAGCGATCGGCTTTGGCTGGGGATACAACTGGAACTCAGGCACTGCGGCCGCAATGAATTTTTTCATCCGATCGAACGCGGCGGCTTCCTGTCCGGGTGGACAAGCGGTAAAGCAACTGATGTAAGCCCAGCGCTGCAAAACTCCCGTCCTCAATAATTTCGTTGCCGTCCACCACATCCGCTGGAACCCTGACGCATTAGCGCTAACAGCGTCATCTGCCACATACCAGTACACGTAGACCCCGCTCCATGATTGGTCCTGGCCATCCACCGAGAATGTTTTGGACGCCACTAACTCCATCACCGGCAATTCGTAAAGATAGGGCCGCTGGATGCTCAAACTGGTTTGGGCCGAACGCACGTCGTCGATGTGCCAGCCTTGTGCCGGAAGGCAAATCTGCGGTTTATGGATGCTGGCGCGGTCAGTTCCCATCAGCACCACCCTTAGGTCGAGAACCAACCCATCCGGCGCTTTATAGCGACGCTGGCCGAAGCTTGTATCAGGCGGGAGGGCATTGAGGGTGATGTTATCCACATCGAGCCATTGAGATTCATAATCTAATACCCATTCCGGCAGATCGGCCTGGAGCCGAACCGATCCGGGTAAAGGATGAGTCCGAACACCTGGCGGGCTGAGCCTTTGGTGACCACCCAACTGTGTGATCAGACCGGCCGTTGCCCCAATCAGGCCCAAGGCTACCAACGAAAGGAATAACATCTGCCGGTTCATGTTTCCTTCAGTTTCAACGGTTCCAAGCGGGACACCGTGGCAGGCTTCGGGGTCTCCCCTAAATAGCGTTCCAGCCACAGCAATCCAACGAATGCTGGCACGTAAGGCAGGAGACTGAACAGGCCGGCGGGCCCGCCGTCGTGAACGTAGGCGCCCCATTCCTGACCGCCGATCTCAGCAGCAATGATGATGGCCAGCATCCTTAACAAATTACCCAGGACTGCCAGCGGAAACGCCGAGGCAACCAGGACCAGCCTCTGCCAGGGCTTTCGGGACGAAACGAAAGCCAGGATGACGGCGAGCGCCACGGTCGCGATGAGACTGCGAATTCCACTGCACGCAGCGGCGATCTCGTACTGGTAACGGCCGGTGGGATCGATGAGCAGATTCCCCTGCACGTTTACGTCGATCGCCAGAATATAGTGCGAAATAAAACCCACCAACTGAGACACCAGGAGACGCAGCCGAAAAGTGATTGGCTCAGCGAGCGTGCCGATGGGAACGCAGAAACCGAACAGGAAAAATGGAAAAAAGCTCTCTCGCAGCCATGCGTAGCCCCATGCCAGGCCGGTCAGGCCGAAGACGCCGGTAAAGAATCCCACGATCGAAATGCGAGGTTGCTGCACCCAAAAACCTAACATGTGGAGGGCTGCCCCAAAGCAAACGAGCAGCAAACCAGGCCACCACGAGTGCAGTTCCAGCGCCAACAGTTTGCGTCGCTTCAACCAATAAAGAACCAATACCACCGGGGGAATCAGTACAACATAGCCTCCTTCCGAATCCAGGATACCATGACCGCCGTCCCTGAACGCGTTGTTCATGTATCCAAACAATGAAAGGGTGTGGCCGTAACCAACTGTCGAACTGCCCAGGAAGTGAAATAGAGCGACCCAAGCCGCCAGCAAGACCAGGAGAGAACCCTTGTTGGGCAGCTGGCGCCAGCATTTCAGAAATTCGAGGCGGAATTCTTCCAGGACTCCGTTAGTCGCTTGCGTTTCCATATTCGCGCTGATCGCAGCGAATTGGATACACGATTAGCCGCTCGCCTCGCAACCAAATTCAGGACACCTGTTCTGGATTACAAGCCTTTGTGATCTCGTGGCTTACTCCACTACCAACGCGAACTCCGCCCGCCCGGTTTCAGCCCCGGCGCACTCGCGTAAAAACCCGACGATTTGCTCTTCGAGCGCCCGGCACTGCGGCGTCCACCGTCGAGCGCGGGCGATCTGCTTGACGCACGCTCGCAAACCGCGAAACCGCAACACCCGCGGGCTTTGCTGAAGCTGTTGCCGGAGTTCGTTCCTCAACTTGGGAAAAAACACCAACTCGCAACCATCGCCTGCTTCCTGTGCCAGGCGCCAGAGATCCGATTCAATCACCTGCGTTCCGAAGCAGGCCGTCGGCTCGGCGGCTTCGCTTGGCTTGAAGCCTCGTAGCACCTTCTCCATTGCACCCGCAAATTCCTCCGCTGTGACACTCTGACGCCCCAATTCGCTCTTAAAATAGTGGAAAACCGCCTTCGCCGCGTGGCTCGCGACCTCAGGCTCGAACCATCGGGCGGTTTCTCCCGTCAGTTCCACCGAGATCATTTCGGCGGAAAATGGCACTGTTTCGCCGTTAGATAGCTGAAATAGTAAGCAATCTTTCGCAAGTGTGATCATTCTTTGGCCTCAAGCTTGTTGACCTCGTGCACGAAATCGGTGGCCTCTTGGAAACGGCGGTAAACACTGGCAAAACGCACGTAGGCTACCTCGTCGATCTGACGCAACCCTTCCATCACCAACTTCCCGATCGCTTCCGCTGGCACTTCGCGCTCAAACTTATCAGTGACTTCCAACACCATTCGTTCCACCAAATCCTCGATGATTTTTGGGCCGACCGGGCGCTTCTGACAGGCCTTGCGGAGCCCAGATAACAACTTCTCTCGCGAGAACTCTTCGCGCCGGCCATCGCGTTTAAGCACGACCAGCCCTCCCCTCTCAATCTCCTCGTAGGTGGTAAACCGGTAACCGCAAGCCACGCATTGGCGGCGCCGACGGATCGTTGCGCCTTCGCGCGAGGCGCGCGAATCGATGACTTTATCGTCCTGACAACCGCATTTCGGACAGCGCATGGGCTACTTACCACAGCTAATTGTGGTTGGCGAAGGTGTACCATACAAAGTATTGGGGCGTCAAGCCCTCGGGCATATTATGGTTTTTTTCTATGCTCCGGTAATTGGTTTTCCTAGAGGCGGGCACCCGGCGCGTTTTTGGCCAGGTTGGAGATCTGCTTCTGGCTCTTTCGTTCGATCCCACGTCCTCGGCAATGCTGCGGTCTGAAGTTTACTCGAATTGGGTCCAGATGTAGCTTGTTTTGCAGAACAGGTGGGGTTACACCGTCTCCATGTCCAGGCGGATGGGATGGCTGCCGCAGGCGCGGTGGAAAAGGTGGTTGGTGTTAACGGCGATCACTGGCGTCCTTTTCGTTACGCTGCTGATCCTGCTGGCCCTTACCCTCTTTCTTCTCTGGCGCGACCCGAAGGTCCAGGCGTGGGTGATGGTCAAAGTAATGCGGCACCAACTGCGCCAACCGGGCCAGATGCCGCCTCAGCCACGGCTTTCGCCCGAAGAACGACCGCTGCTGTCAACCAACGCCACAGCCATCCGCAACGCGACAGAGCTGTTTA
>JANXQE010000110.1 GCA_025356925.1 Limisphaerales bacterium
GTCGGGATCGACCTTGCGCATGCGCTTCAAGAGTTCTTCCGTGCTGGGTTTCTCGACCTTTGGCGCGCTCGGGCCTTCGCCGCCGCCAGGGGACGGTGGGGGCAGATGCGGTTTTTGAATGCGTTCAGGCATAAAAGAAATTATGGCCATTGACGATTTTTGCAAATGGCAACCGCGCTAAATCGTCGACGGTGCGGGCGGCGTGGATGATTTCCAGGCCGTGCTTGATCTGGATAGGATCAAACAGATTGCACAGATCCAGTTTAAGCGTGCCCTGGCTGCTGCGCAGCAGGATATGGTCCCATTGGGCGGCCTGAACGGCCGACCCGAACTTTTCGATGCACCGGCCGCGAACAGCGGCGCGGGTGGATGAGGGCGGACAAAGGCTGTGGGCTTTGATATCGGCCAAAGGGTAGGGAAGCACGAAAGCACCCTGGTCCATGAGGCCATAGAACAGCCCTTCCTGCGGATCCAGCCGATGGTAGGAAAGATCCAGGCTCGGCAGCCACGGATCAGCTTCGTCCAGTTTTTCGGACTGGCGAAATTGCTCAATCAGTTTGAATTTTGCAGACCAATCCAGGCGGTCCGAGGTGCTGAGTGGTTCGCGTTCGAGGTCCCCGAGGACTAGCTCCCAGGCAGTGACCAGATCGCGCCAATCCTCCGCAAGGTTGGTGCAATAGTCGCGGACCAATTGGAGATACTGGCGCTGGATTTCCACAGCCGTCGTCGGTGTGCCGCCGGCCGCCAGGCATTGCCATTTCCACGTGCGATCGCGGGAGATGCTTTTCAGGGCGCCCAACGGATCCGCGAGGACCGGAACCCGAGCCAGCGGCGCGCCATTGAGCAAGGCCTGGAGCACCAGGGCGGTGGCGCCGATTTTCAAATATGTCGAATAGAGCGAAAGGTTTGAGTCGCCGAGAATGACGTGGAAGCGGCGATAAAGCTGCCGGTCGGCATGCGGCTCGTCGCGGGTATTGACGATGGGCCGCCGTTGCATGGTGTCGATGCTCTGCAGTTCGAAAAAAAAGTCGCTTCGTTGGGAAATCTGAAATCCAGATTTGAGATATTTGTCTTCGTCCTCCCAACCAAATTTGCCGGCCCCGCACATCACCTGGCGAGTAACGAGAAAGGCCATGACGCCGTTGCTGAGCGACTCCCAGGGCAAGCGCCGTGGGAGCAGGTAATTCTCATGGCAGCCGTAACTATGGCCGCAAAAATCCGTGTTGTTCTTGTACAGCCGAACCGGGTTGGTCGAACCCTGATTGAGATTGCGGACACAGTCCATGAGGAGTTGGTCGCCCGCGTAATCCTGCTGAAGGTGCTCGAGCAAGGTGCTGCACTCAGGCGAGCTGTATTCCGGATGGGAATGGTCGTTGTACAAGCGCGCCCCATTTCGGAGAACCAAATCGCTATGAACAGCGTCGGTGGAAAGCCGCCGCTGCGCGTCCTGCACGAAGTAATTCACCTCGTCGTGATCTTGCATGAGCTCTTTCACGCGAAAGCCGCGGGCGTCGCAATGAGGATCTTCACACTGATAATCCCAACGACGGCGCACGCCGGGCGCGGTGGCGGCTCCCACCAGCGCGATCGCTTCTGCCACAACGTCCAGGCCATCGGGCCGTTCACGGGTAATGCCAATCTCGGTCTCGGTGCCGAACTGAATGTCCAGTCGTTCCTGCATGGTGTTACAACGGTTCTGGTCGGTCCTGGGCCGGGGATTACACCGCCGCGGAAAACGCACCGTGTTCGCTGGTCCGGTAGGGAGACAACCGCACGACGTTGGACGGATCGAAGTCGGTCAATTTCAACCAATCCTCCGTGATGTCGCTCGGCGGAAAGAGCTCGTTTTCCCGATATTCCTTGACCAGCGCGTCGAGCAGGTCCTGCCGCGTGATGGGGGCTTCGGCGCGCAAGCTGATGGAGCGTTTGATGGCCGATTCCTTCGCGCGTTCTACGATCGCGGCAATGATGGCGCCACTGGCCAGGTCGCCGCGATGAAGGTAATCGTGGCGTCCGCTGCGAAAGGTGATGTCCAAAAACCGGTTATCTTCCGCAGGCGCATAATGCGCCTCGACGATTGCCTCGATCAACTTCTCCCGCGGCTCAGCCAGGGGGAGGTCGTCGACGAGATAGATGCCATAGATTTCGCGGGCCGCGCCCTTATCGGGTCGCCGGACCCGGATCTTGCGGTCAATGCGGCCGGGCCGGAGGATCGCGGGGTCAATCAGGTCGGCACGATTCGAAGCCAGAATCACAACGACATTCTGCAGCGGCTCGAGCCCGTCCATTTCGCTGCAAAACATCGGAACCAGAGTCGAGAGGATGCTTGTCCCGGCACGCATGGCATGCCGCGTCCCAAGGATCGATTCAGCTTCGTCGATAAACAGAAAGGCAAGGTGACCTTCGGCCGCCTTTTCCCGGCACTGCACGAACAAATCACGCACCTGTCGTTCGGATTCACCCAGCCACATGTTGAGGATCTCCGGCCCTTTCACGCTCAGGAAATATTCCGGTCGGTCCTCACCGGTTTCCTGCAGGATTTGCAGCCGGAGGTTATGAGCAGTCGCTTTGCCCAGGAGGGTTTTGCCGCAGCCCGGCGGGCCGTAAAGCAGAAAGCCCTTGGGCACCGGGTGATGAAATCGGCGGAACAGCGCCGCGTGCAGGAACGGGAGCTCGATCGAATCGCGGATGCCCTGGACGGCCTCCTGCTGACCGCCGATGGCGTTCCAGGGTATCGGCTCGACGCGTGTGAAGGTTCGGTCGAGGCGCTTGCTGGAGCCGATAATTTCCACCGCAACGCGCTGCTGGCTGTCGAGGCGAAGATCCAGCCCAGGCTTGAGCTTGTCTTTCAAAAGCAGAGACGAGCGCACTACAATGGCATCCGAGATTCCCGTCTCGTTGCCGACCCGCAGACGACCATCGGCCAGAACTTCGGTAATGCGAACCACCGGCCCGTTTTTCTCGAAGCCGAACACATCCGTGATGGCGAACGCTTCGTTGAGCAACACGCGTGTGCCGGTTTCCAGGGAAGCCTCGGGCACATTGGGGTCAAGGTTCGAGACGTACTCCGTGCCATTCACACAGACCAACGCCCGTCCGTTCGGGAGAGTCTGCAACAGCGTGCCCAAACGCAGAGCGGGCGCGCGTAGCTTATCAACCGCGTCATTCAGTTTTTCCAGCGCCGTTCGCGCCTGGTCCTGAAGTTCTTCCATCTCGACAATGCGGTTTCGCAATAAGGGCATCGAAGGCGCAGCGCCCTGCGTGGCGAGCTCCAGTCGGATGCGATCCAGCATCTGCAAAGTTGAAACGTTTTCCGAAGATTCCGCCCAGGTTGGTTCCTGGGATGAAGGTGACTGAGGATCCTGCCCCGGCCCGGAAGGGTCTGGTCGGCCTTTCTGTGCGTTACTCACATGCTAATTATAAGGCTCATCTGCGTTCGCGCAAATCGACCTTTTAATTTGTTAAAACCGCACGCCTGTGGTGTGGGCCAGCCTTAAACCGCGGCCAACTGCGCTGCTAGGGCTTAGGCGAGATCGTATCCCTCCTCAAGGCGTGGTCAATTTGGCTTCCCAGACCAATCAAACGGCGACTTCAAGCTCCCGCGCCGAAACCGCGAGCGAAGCCTTGCTTGGGTCTTGCTCCAAGGCGCGGATCAGGCTCTCAAAAACGTAGCGGCCGTCGGCGCAGCCGAGGATTGGCTCGCTGGCGCGCTCCGGGTGCGGCATCAAGCCTGCTACATTGCGCGCCTGGTTGCAGATTCCGGCGATATTATCGAGCGACCCATTCGGATTGGCTTGCTCCGTGGGTTTGCCTTCAGCACTGACATAGCGCCACAGGATTTGATCATTGGTTGTAAGCTGGGCCAGCGTTTGGTCATCCGCGAAGTAGCAGCCTTCGCCATGGGCGATGGG
>JANXQE010000120.1 GCA_025356925.1 Limisphaerales bacterium
TGGCAAGCCTCCAGCTTGCTGCCCGGGCGGTGTCGGAACCTGAATGAAATTACCTGCGAGCCGGTTCGCTGTGCGCGACCGATCCGGAAGCGGGTTTTTCCTTTTGTTGTTCGCTATAGCTGATGAAGCCCGCGCCGAGCATGATCAGCACGACTCCGAGCCATCGAAGTGGGGACACCTGTTCATGCAAGAACCACATCGCGGCCAGGGTGGCGAATACAAAGCTAAGCCCGGTGAGCGGCCACAAGAAACTGATGTCGCTTCGGGCCATCAGCACGAGCAGGCAAATGAAGAAGAGCGCCTCGAAGAAGACGCCGAGGAGGATCTGGGGATTGGTCAGCCCAGCTTTGACCACCCGGACAACCTCCTGGAAACGCATGGTCTTGAGCTCAGGGAGTTCTGTCATTCCCTTCTTGAGCAGCACTACCCCGGTGCTCTCGAAGACCAGACCGATGAGAAGGATTATCAATAATTTGGCCATGTTACAGATCCTGGTAGCGGATGAGCTCGATCCCGAGCGCCTTGACCTGTCGTTGCACGCGCGGACTGATCAGGGCATCGAACTCCTCTTTAAAGTCGTCCAGCGACGGGTGCGAGTAAAGCTCCGAGTCACCGACGGGCAGCCGCGGCAACAATCGGAGAACGTAGTCCTCGTTGACGCGGGCGTTTTGCAGAAGGCCGAAAACTCGATCGGTGTGTTTGAAGCCGCGGCGATTCAACGCCGGCCGGGCGCGGGCGGTGAGGCTGTGAAAGATGAGTGCGTGGGCGAGGCGGTAAAGCAGTTTTCCCGAGGCCAGACGCAGGTTAAGCCAAAGTGGATCGTAAGTGAGCCGCACATTCCCCACCCCTAGATCATCCGCGTCCGCCATCAGGATGCCGAAAATAACCGGATGCAGGTGGAGATGCAGGTGGCCGTTGACGTGATCCAAGGCCAGGCCGGTCGCGCGGAACTTGCAGAATTGAGCCCGCAGCTCGTCCCGCAACTGCTGGCGCAGTCGAGAGTCGAAGAAGTAACGCAACCCGGCGCCAGCCGGGTGGTTGGTAAACTCATTTCGAGAGTTTACCAGTCCCGGAATCGAGGCCTGCGGCAACGCCGAGTGGCCGCAGAGCAGGGTTAAGTGGAGGCCCACGCCCAGGCCGGGATTATCTTTCGCGAGCACGACGGCGTCCGAGCAAGCCGGCTCGTTCACCATCAGGCTCGCAGTGGTGAGGATCCCCTCGCGGTGAGCGCGAATGACCGCGTGGTTAACTGAGGGCGAACGGCCGAAATCATCAGCATTGACGATCAACCGGCGCCGGTTGGTCCGGGCAGCGGCCGCCCTAGCTGCCATAGCTGGGGGCCATGGCCCCGGACGCGAATCGATACCAGGCGCGGAAAATGAGCAGGAGCTTTTGTCCTTTGGTCAAGCGCATTGGCTTCGGCCCAAACACGTTGAACCGCTGAGCTTCGAGTTTGCGCAGCAGCCGCCAATAGACTGAGCCCATTAACTCGGCCGCCACCATCGAACGCCGGTCCACTTCCGGTAGAGATTGGCGCGCACTTTGATAATAATGGCGCGCGCGTTCGGCGACGCTTTGGGCCAGGGCAAAGAATCTGTCAGAATACTGCGAACCAACGATTTCTTCCGGCGCAACCTGGAAGCGCGCCAGCTCAGCCAGGGGCAGGTAAATTCGGCCGCGCTCGGCATCGGACCGGATATCGCGCAGAATGTTTGTGAGCTGGAGGGCTTTGCCAAGGTGCACCGCGTATTGCCGGGTAGCCGGGTCGGTGTAGCCAAAAATTTCGATGCTCAAGAGGCCGACCACGGAAGCCACCCGGTAACAATAGAGCTCGAGTTGCTCGTAATTCTGATACCGTTTGATATCCAGGTCCATCTCGACGCCTTTGATGAGTTCATCGAATTGTTCGAAGGGCAGATGGTGGCGACGGATGATCGGCTGAAACTCGACGTTGACGGGAAACTCGGGAGCAGCCCCATCGCAGGCGCGGCGGACGTCGGCCCGCCAGGCCGCGAGCCGCTCCCGGCGGTCCTCGACCGGAACCGAATCCTCATCGGCCACGTCATCCACTTCGCGGCAGAAGGCATAAAGTGAGGACATCCCGTCGCGCTTGGCTTTAGGCAAGAGCACGAAGGCCAGTGCCAGATTGGACGCGCTCTTCCGCGTGATGGCCCGGCTCTGCTCCATGGTCTAGGGGAGTGGATCTTGCGGACGCTCAGCTCGGAGTGGCGGCAGTCCTCCGGTTTCGGCCAGGGTCGGATTCCGGGGGCGGTGTTCGCGCCGGCGCCGGCGTTTGCGCCGGTACGGTTTTTCCTCAGCCCCTTCGGCGTCGGCATCGTCGGCGGAGACCGAGGAGGTGCTCGGGCCACGAGCCGCGCGGTGGTGGTGATGATGGGAATGTCGTCGTGGCCCTTTGCGGAAGTAAACCGCCCACAGGACGAGCAGCAAAGTTACCGCGGACACCGCTCCGAGCACCAGCAGCAACTCTTTCAAGCTCAGGCCCAGCCAGTGTGAAGCACCGGGAAGCACGTCGGTCGGGAGAAGGTTTTGAGCCAGGAAAGGCTGGAGGAAGTTCATGGTGAATCAAATTGGGTTGCCGAGGCGGCGGGCTCGTCTTCGCTTTGGGCCGGTGCGGCGATGTTGAGGCGCTGCATTCGATAGCGAAGGGCATGCCGGCTGAGTTTTAGTTGGTCGGAGGTCTTGGCCAGGTTAAAATGGTTTTGCTCGAGCAAAGAACTGATCAGCTCGCGTTCGTAGCGCGCCATCATCTCGTCCAGCGAACCGGTCGCCGTTAGCCTGGTCGCTGCGGTTTTGTGGAGCCGGGCTTCCAACTGAAAATCCGGGAGGCTGGTCGGCTGGATTTCGTTTGTCTTTTCGAGGATCAAGGCCCGCTCGATTACATTGCGAAGCTCGCGGACATTTCCCGGCCAGTGATAGGACATGAGCTTCTGCCGGGCAGCGCGAGAAAGGCGCCGGGTCGCTTTGTTGAGCGAAACACCGAAATTCCTTAAAAAGTGATCCGCGAGCAAAAGGATATCCTCTCCGCGATCGCGCAAGGGCGGCAACCGGACTTGCACCACATTCAGCCGGTGAAACAAGTCCTCACGGAATTCGTCCTCAGCGATGGCCTGGATAATGTCGCGGTTTGTGGCGGCGATCAGCCGGACGTTAACGCGAAGCTCCTGCGTGCCACCCACGCGCGTGAACGTCCCGTCCTCCAGGAAGCGCAGCAGTTTTGCCTGCAACGGCCGGCTCATATCCGCGATTTCATCGAGAAAGATGGTCCCCCCGTCCGCCTCCTCCACGCGTCCTGGCTTTTGCTTCAACGCGCCGGTAAAGGCTCCTTTTTCGTGCCCGAAGAGCTCGCTTTCCAGGAGGGTTTCCGGGATGGCCGCGCAGTTGATGCGCACGTAGCCGGACTGGCTGCGGCGGCCCAGGCTGTGGAGCGCTCCGGCGACCAATTCTTTGCCCGTCCCGCTCTCGCCCAGAACCAGGACGCGGGCATCGGTTGGGCCGAAGGTTTGGATTTGCTGGCGCAGGTCGCGAATTTTTTGGCACTCGCCGACGATATGGTCGAGTTGATACGTCTCGCTGGCGCGGGCGCGCAAGCGAGCATTTTCCTGCAATAGCCGATAACGCTCACCACACCCGGCCACGGCATGGAGCAGTTCCTCCGGCGCAAACGGCTTGGCGAGGTAATCGATGGCGCCGGCTTTGATGGCCTCGACCGCGAGCTTGGGGGTGGCGTAGGCGGTGAGCATGAGGATGGGCAGATCGGGCCACTGGCTGCGAGCCTTGGCCAGAAACTCGTACCCGGTCATGCCACCGAGGCGGGCGTCCGTAATGACCACAAAGAAATCCTCGTGAGCGAGCAGGTTGAGCGCCTCTTCGGCCGACTCGACTGCGCGTACGGCGTAGCCTTCGTCGGACAGCACGGTCTTGAGCGACCCACGCATGTTTTTCTCGTCATCGACGACGAGCACTGGTGGAAGCGGCAGATTCATCCGTTTGTTTGCGCCATCTTCATGAGCGTCTTAGCCGGGAATAATAGGATGAACCGGG
>JANXQE010000125.1 GCA_025356925.1 Limisphaerales bacterium
TTCAGGAGCGTCGCGGCCTGCTCGTGAAGCTGAACCAGGGCGGCAGCCGACGGGTCCAGCCGCTCCAGGTCCTGCAGAGTCCGACCGAGCACTCCGGCTTGGGTCAACAGGCACGTGTCATTGTCGCTCAGCGATTCCAGCGCAGCTTGGCTGAGTTGAAGCAGCCTGGCCGAATTGCTGGCCCGAAGATAATCCGCGTCGATTTGCACATCCTCGCTTGGCTGCAGACGGGCACCCGAGATCTCGCCGGCTTGGAACCGGAGCAACTCGAGCTGCTGGAAGTAGGTCCGTTCGTCCACAATCAGCGCCGATTTCTCCGCGGCCAGCTCGGCGCAACGCCTGACCAGGGCGGCGAAGCGCTCACGCTGGGGCTCGAGCTTGCCGAACGAGTCCAACAAAGTGAGCTGGCGCGCGGGATGTAGCAACGACTGGTGATCGTGCGGGCCATGAATATCGACCAACCACTCGCTAATCTCTCCCAGCACACTTAACGTCGTCGGCGACCCGTTGACGAATTGGCGATTTGTTCCCGCACTGGTGAACGAGCGCTTCAGCACGAGTTGACCGTCTTCGCAGCATTCCAGTCCGTTCCGTTGGAGCAAATCGGGCAGCGGCGCCTTCAGCCGAGTGACGTCAAACACGGCCTCGACGGTGCAGGCGTCGCTGCCGTCGCGAATGAGCGTCCGGTCCGCGCGCTCGCCCAGCACCAGCGTCAGCGCGCCGATGAGGATCGACTTGCCCGCGCCGGTTTCGCCGGTAATCACATTATAGCCGGGCCGCAGTTCAAGCGTCAGGTCATCAACGAGTGCCAGGTTCTTAATTCGCAACGTCGCGAGCATATCAGCCGTTCCGAATTGAATCTGTCGATTCAACCGGCATTGAGCAAAAGAAAAGTGACCGTGAGTTTCATTCCCGCCCGCCCTTGCCTTCGGCCTTCGGATTTCTTTCGGGTTTCGGCCTTCGGACTTGGATCGAAGCGCCCGACTTCAAGATGTGCGGTACCCCAGGCCCCCATTTGGCCTTGCTTGCGGCGTGGCGGATCTCTGCTAGGCTCGATAGGAGCAAATGGCATTTTCGTTTATTTTTCTGGGTTCCGGTACTTCCCAGGGCGTGCCGATCATCGGTAAGGATTACCCGCCTGAGTTTTTGGCCAATCCCAAAAACCATCGGACGAGGCCTTCCATTTACGTGGCCTCGGACCACGCCAGGCTGGTGGTCGATACGACACCAGAGTTCCGGATCCAAATGCTGCGCGAGAAGCTCGGGTACCTTGACGCGGTGGTCTTCACGCATTCGCATGCCGATCACATCATGGGGCTGGACGATTGCCGCCGGATTTGCGATGCGCGCGGCGGAACGGCGCTGCCGGTGTACGCCAATGAACAAACGATGGTGGATTTGCGCCGCGTATTCGCCTATGCGTTCCATGAAGGACCCTGGCCACGTGGTTACTTCATTCCGGAACCGCGAATTATCAATGGTCCGTTCGAGATTGGTGACCTCGAGCTGGTTCCCCTGCCCTTGCCCCACGGGCGAACCGAAACCTACGGATATCTCTTCAACCAACACGGCCAGAAGCGGCTGGCCTACCTGAGTGATTGCAAGGAAGTGCCGCCGCGTGTCATCGAGCAAATTCGCGGAGTGCAGGCGGTGGTGCTCGACGCCCTGCGCCGGGACCCCCACCCCACTCACATGTGCCTGGATGAAGCGTTGACGGCGGCCCGGCGCATCGGAGCGCGCAACACCTACCTCACCCACCTGACGCACGATTATGACCACGACGCAGCCCAGGCGGAGCTTCCACCCGGCGTCCAACTGGCCTACGACGGTCTGAAAGTCACCGTCGTCGAGGCACACACTGCAGCCGCCGGCCTGGAAGCAATCGGCCCGGCCATTCTCAATGATTAAGTCGGGAATGAAGCTTTTGTTGTTTCTCCTCGGAGGGACACTGTGGTTCGGCGCACGCTCGGCCCGCGCCGCCAATCCCGGAGATGAGGTGGTCGTGGTTTATAATACCCACGTGCCAGAGTCCAAGGCCATCGCGGAGTATTACGCCCTGAAGCGGCTGGTCCCCACCAATCAAATCTTCGGGTTCGATTTGCCCACCGGCGAAGATATGACCCGCGGGGAGTACGAGAGCCTGTTGCAGTTGCCGCTGGCCAAGGCCATCAAGTCGAACAAACTCTGGCATTTCGAAACCGAAGTGGTGCCGGCCACCAACCGGGAGCCGGCCCGGGTCATCTGGAAGATTGACGAATCAAAGATCCGCTACGCCGTCCTCTGCTATGGAGTGCCGGTGCGCATCGGCGAGGACCCAACGTATCAGGATGAGAACACCGCCAAACTGCGTCCGGAAATGCGGCGTAACGGAGCAGCCGTGGACAGCGAGCTGGCGTTCTTGCCCTTAATCAACGAGAAAGTCCCGCTCAATGGTCCGATCCGCAATCCTTGGTACGCGACGACCAACGAATCCGTGCTTCACCCGACCCATGGCGTTTTACTCGTGGCTCGCCTGGACGGCCCCACAGCCGAAATCGCTCACGGCTTGATCGATAAAGCGCTCCAGGGCGAAGCCGATGGCCTCTGGGGTCGAACCTATTTTGATCTGCGCAACACCACCGACCCCGCTTACAAGCTGGGCGACGAGTGGATTCGAAACGCTTCGGAAGTGTGCCGACACCTCGGGTTCGAGGCAATCGTAGACGAAAACCCCGGAACGTTCCCCGCCAGCTTTCCCATGAGCCAGATCGCGATCTATATCGGCTGGTATGACGCCAACGCCTCCGGGCCTTTCACCCGTCCGACGGTCGAGTTCGTGCCGGGAGCGTTCGCCTATCATTTGCATTCCTATAGCGCCCACCCGTTTCGAAGCACAACGCAGGCGTGGGTCGGGCCATTACTGGCCAAAGGGGCGACTATTACCATGGGCTGCGTCGACGAGCCCTACCTCGCTGGCACGCCGGATCTAACCATCTTCACCGCCCGGCTGATCTATAACGGCATGAGCTTTGGCGAAGCCGCCTACGCCTGCCAGTCTGTCCTTTCCTGGCAGACCACGGTCGTGGGTGATCCGCTCTACCGGCCATTTGGAAAGGATCCAGAAGTCCTGAAAGACGAACTGATCGGACGCAACAGCAAGCTGCTTGATTGGTACTATCTGCGGCTGCTCAACGTGAACCTCGTCGCGGGAAAACCGATCGCCGAGGCCGTCGCCGTGCTCGAACAATTTGATAAAACCAAAAACAGCGCCGTATTGACCGAGAAACTTGGCGATCTGTACTCGGCTCAAGGGAAACCAGCCTCCGCAGCCCACGCGTACCAGGAGGCCTTAAAGCTCGACGCGTCGCCCCAACAACGCGTCCGGCTCCTGCTGGCGCTGGGTGAGAAACTCACTTCGCTGAGTCAAGACGCGGAAGCCTACCAAACCTTTCAACAGCTTCTGCGCGAAAATCCTGATTTCCCCGATAAACATGCCATTTACCGATGTCTTCTGCCGCTCGCCAGGAAACTCAATAAAAAGGCCGACGTCCAAACCTACCAGGCCACTCTGGGCACCAATGCTCCAGGCGCCACCTACAACGCGCATTAGTTCCTTTTTTAGCGCCTGGCCAGTGGCTATTGCCTCGCGGCCAACCTCCCATGCACCACCCTTATCCGGCGGTAACCGGCTCAAGGACCTGCCGCGGGGTGGCATCGAGAGACTCGCGCACAGTGCGGGCGAGCTGCGGTGGAAGATAAGGTTTGGCGAGAAACACCGTATCGTTCGGGCCCAGATCTCTTCCACTCGAATCGGGGCTGTAGCCGCTGCTGTAGATGACCTTAAGTTCGGGTCTGCGTTTTTTGAGCTGCACCGCGAGTTCGCGTCCGCTCATGCCTCCGGGCATCACCATATCGGTCAATAACAGATCGAGCTGGCCATCAAATTCGTCCCATACACGAAGCGCTTCCGCTCCCGAGCCGGCTTCGACGACCTGGTAGTGGTATTGCCTGAGAATCTCACAGACCATCTCGCGCAGGACCGGCTCGTCTTCGACCACGAGAATGGTTTCTTTTCCGCCCCGGACGGGCTCGACGATCTGCGGTGAGGGATTGGCCGGCTCGGTTTTGCGCGCGGCAACCGGGAAATAAATTTTGAATGTGGTGCCCGCCTCGACTGCGCTGGCAACCTCGATCCAACCCTGATGCTGCTTGACCAGCCCGTAGACGGTGGCCAGACCCAGGCCCGTGCCTTTACCGACCTCTTTGGTGGAAAAAAACGGCTCAAAGATCCGATCCAGAATTTTACGGTCCATGCCGCAGCCGGTGTCCGTGACGTTCAGGCACACGCAGGAACCAGTCCGAGCATCGGGATGCTGGCCGGCATAGTTTTCATCAATTTCGGCTTCGGACGTGCTGATGCGCAGCGTGCCGCCTCGGGGCATCGCATCGCGTGAGTTTACGGCCAGGTTCATGACAATCTGTTCCAACATCCCGGTGTCGGCTTCGATCGATGGGAGGTGTGGGCAGTAATCCGCTTCCAAGCTAATGTCTTCACCCAGCAGCCGCAGCAGCATACTAGCGAGATTCTGCAGCACCAGGTTCAGATCCAAAACCTTGGTTTGGATGACCTGTTTGCGGCTGAACATGAG
>JANXQE010000139.1 GCA_025356925.1 Limisphaerales bacterium
CCGAGATTCTATGCGGCCAGCGCGAGTGGACCGTCGCGTTGATCCCATGGGAAGGCGATTGGGAGACTGCCGGGCTCCAACACCAAGCCTTGGAGTTTGCCTTCCCCGTCATGGTTGTGCCCGGAAAACTGGCTGGTGCGTCGCCCGGGTTCCTGCGACTCGATGCGCCCGACCTTTGCCTGACGGCGTGCTACGTTGCGAATGGCCACGGTTACGCCAGACTCTTCAATGGGAGTGCGGGGGAGTGGCCCCTGAGGTGGAACCAGCAGGGTTTGGCCGCGCCGCAGGCAGTCGACCTGAGGCAGCGGGATCTTCCACCGGCTCAATCCTCGCTCCCGCTGCGTGGTTGGCAGTTTCAGACGTACCGTTTATGGTAAAGGCCGACTAAGTCGCGCGGCGTGAAATGACCCATTCCAGCCAGTCAATTCCATGTTCCGAAGGTCGATGATCGCTGCTCTGGCCGCGGTGGTTGCCGCGGGCTACGCCGGGTTGGCCGCGGACCCGATGGCCTATTGCAACGCGGTCCAGAATAAAGTCGGCTTGCTGAGGTATCCGTTGGGCACCATCGGCGCATGGTCCACAACCGCTGGTGAAATGGCCGATGTCATGACGAGGGTTCCGCGTGTTTATCCCTGTCTGGATACCGTCGTAGCCAAGGAAGCTAAGGAGGATTGGCGCGCTTCGATCACGGGAGATCCTGCCGTGTTGATGATCACTTACCAGACCAACAAACCCTCGGGTGCGACCCGGGTTGCAATTACGGTTTCCCCGCATGTCACGGCGTTCCAGGTGACCTTTCCGGCGGGATCTCAAAAGAAATATCTCGTGTTTGATTTTGGCAAAAAGAACGTAGATGACTCGGCTGCTCTGAACAGGTGGACCGACCGCACGGTGACTTATTTGGATCGCCGCACACTGCACGGGACCATCGGCGAACCTGGCAAGGTCGGTGCCGCTCACGTCATCAGGTTCAGCGCGCCCTGCACCAGTTCGGGATCCTTCAATGGTTCAGGGCCCATCTCCGAAGGAGCCACCAAGGCGAGTGGTGTTGACGCGAGCTTCTATGCGCAGTTCGATACGAACACCGTCACCGTCGCCGTTGCCGAGCCGTTCAGCGACATGACGAAGGCCGAAGGATTTCTCTCCACCGAGTTCTCCAGTTTTGAGGGCAGTCATCGGAGCTGTTCCGCGGCTTGGGAACAAACTCTGAACCGAGTGGAACTGGACGGAACGGATAAGAGCAAACGCATGGCCTACACCGCGCTTTACACAATGCTGGTGAACGTCATTGATGGTCAGGATGGTTCCTGTTACCGCCCTTATTACGCCAAATCCCGATCCGCAGGGGCTCTTTGAAGGCACATCCAGGGATTGGATGTTCTTCGTTCCCCACGATCCATACGGGCTAATCGCACTGCCGGGACAGAAGGATTTCGCCGCGAGGATGATTGATTATTGCCTCAACGACACTTGGTTCAACGATAACCAATACGTCGCTCCATATCTGCTCTACTACGCGGGCGTACAAAACCAGGGCCAGCGGATCATCCGCAACGTTTGGGTCCCCTTATTCCAGGACGGTGTCATGTACGAAGGGGTAAAGCCCAAAATCCCGCACAATGGCTGGCAGACCCACTACACCGGCAACTCGGGCTGGCTCATGTGCTCGATGCTCGGGCTCTTCCCGCTGCAGGCCCCGGCGGGACAATTCCTTATCTCCTCTCCCTCGCTCACCAAAGCCACTATTCATACCGGCAAAAAAGACTTGATCCTCCAAACCAGCCGCCACTCCGACGGTGATATTTATGTCCGGAAAGTCAGAATTGATGGCAAGATCTACCCTTGCTACGTAATCCCGGCCCGACGGCTGGCTTCCGGCGCAAGGATCGAATTGGAGATGGGCAGTGACCTCACCCAGGGATTGGGACCGCTATATGTTAGTTCCTCCGACGGCTGGGTCCTGGATGCGGAGCTGAGTTCCGACTCGCATCTGAAATGTACTGTCGAAGCCCCGGTTCTCGAGGCCACGACCAAGATTTGCAGCCGGACCAGGCCTGTTAAAGTCATGATCAACGGCCAGGAATACCAAGATTGGGGGTACAACGCCACGGAGCACACGACCACGGTCCGAATCGCTGATAAAGCCCAGATCGAGGTGTTGTTAGAGTAATTCCAACGTTCAGCTCAGTTCCATGCTGCCCCGGGCCAACACGGAATCGGACCGGCAAAACCCTCCGCTCGACGTTGGCTGTCGCGCTCGGCAGGCTCTCGCCTTAATCATCCCGGAGCCGCAGAAGGTCCGGTACGTGGAGCTCAACTGCGCGCGAGCCTCAGGCCCGGACTTCGAGCACCGAATTGAGCGTGCCGTGGTGGTTCCAGGCGTGCTCGCGGGCCAACGGGTCGGGTATCCACTCCCCGTCGACTACGAACTTGTATTGATACCGCCCCGGTGCTAAATCGATGGTCGCTTCCCAATTCCCGATCGAGTCTCTTCTCATGGGCGTTGCGCTGGGCGACCAGCCGTTAAAATCGCCGGAGAGCGACACCTGGTTCGCACCGAGGTCAAGGAGCACGAAGCTCACTCGGACACTCCGGGTCGTTGTTGGGGTCAGGGGCTTCTCTGCTGGCGTGGGTTTGGCGGACGGTTTTACAGGCTGGGTTTCCGTCGCCGCTGATTTGGCAAGCCCGGCCCGTTGGCCATACCCCGCTGGTTTATCGAGCGGCTTGGCTGGCTCGTCTGCGGCCAGGGGTTTGCTCGCTCTCTTAGAGGACTTTTTTGCCATGGTTCGTCTCGTTTCGGTTCGCAATTTCAATACTAGAATTAGAAATTGGCATAATGGGAATAAAGCCTGGAAGTTCAAGCCCAAAAAGGGATCGCCCCGTCGGCGGCATTTTCGTGAAAAGACTCCCTCGCCGAGGCATCCGGGACGGCTCCGCAAGCGAATAAGGGTTGTGAGGCGAACCATCGCGGTTACATTTGGTGCTGGCGGGACGAGCGCTGAACCGGCAGCCTGGAGCGTGCCGATTCGCTGGGAGCCGCTGAGCGCGGGGCTCGTGCGGAAGCTATGCTGGAACAATCAACGGCAGAAGAAATCCAGGCCCAGTTGGTGTGCCGCATCGCGGCGCGGGAATTGTCGGCCATGTCCGATTTCTACGACCAGACCGCTACGCCCCTCTTCTCGGTGGCGCTGCGAATTTTGAGCGACGCGGGTGAGGCCGAAGAAGCTATACAGGACTCTTTTGTGCAAATCTGGGAGAAAGCCCCAACGTTTGATCCTCTCCTCGGTTCAGCGTTCCATTGGGCGCTAAGCATCGTCCGGCACCGAGCAATCGACCGGTTACGCTCCCGCCAGCGCCGCGCGC
>JANXQE010000151.1 GCA_025356925.1 Limisphaerales bacterium
GAAGTAGCTAAAATGGCTGCTCTGGCCGTTGGGGTAGTACGCATCCAGCACCCGTGTCGTGGCGCCATCGTAATCGTAGCTGAAGCTGCCCAGTGCGTTGACCACGTTGGTGACGCGACTCAAGGCGTCAAAGGCGGCGGCTTGCGCCACGCCATTGATCGCCCGATTGGTCATCCGCTCGAGCGCATCGTATTGGTAGGTCACGGTTTGGTTGCCCCACGGTCCGCTAACGCTCTCCTGCTGGAGCGCACCCAAAACGCCCACGAGGTTATAGCTCCAGGTCGTCGTGCCAATGCCGTCCTGCATGGAAACCATGCGGTCATAGTTTGGATCATAGGTATAGGCTACGGGGGGAGTGAAATTCTGCGCATTGGGGTAGGCGACACTCTGGAGATTGTTGTCCGGGTAATACTGGTAAAGCGTGAACTGCCCCTTTTCATCCACCGCCGATTGCAGCCGACTGGTGCAGCCAACTGGCTCGTCGGGGGCTTGCCTTGGTAGCGCCACCAAAATCCGGTTAAGGTGAGCAGGAGCACCGCGCAGGCGGCTACGGCCGCCAGAACGGCCATGCCCAATGGCGCGGGGAATCTGCGCAACGCCAGCTTCCGCGACATCTGGGAGAACTCGCCGCTGCTCCATTCCATGCGCGACCGCGACCAGTTGCAAGACGGCAACTGCGGCGCCTGCCGCTTCAAACTCATCTGCGGCGGGTGTCGCGCTGCCGCCATGGCCATTCATGGAAACCCCATGCAAGGCGACCCGTCCTGTTGGATGTTCCCGGAGACAGCGACTGCCGTGGGACAAACTTCAAGCGCAGCTTAAACCGTTCGTGCAAGCTTGACCTTGGGTCGCACCGGCACCACGAAGCTCGTAATCGTGTTTGCCAGAAACAAGCCGATCGCCAACGCGCTTGCAATCCCACCCCATTGCCGCCCCGGCCCCCACTTTACCACGTCGCTTCCAACACGCAGCAATACCGCCAGGTGCAGCAGCACCACGTGCGAGTAGAACGTCAGCCGGAATGAAGGTTGCAGCACGAGGACGGCGGGGAAGATGACAGGGGCATGACCGAAGATCATCGAAAACACGAACCCCAGGAAGAAAGAGTGCAGCGTGGCGTCATAGCGCAAACCGGATTCCAGCGGCGAGAACACAGTCATCAGCAAACCCGCCAGCGCCAGCCACACATAGCCGGCCAATAAACACACCGCCATGAACCGCGGCAGGCCGGGTTGCCGTATCGTGCGGCGCGCGAGGTCAAAGCGCCCCAACCAGCCCGCCAGGGCCAGCAATCCCAGGCCGGTCAGCCTCTCACCAGGTACTTGCTTGATCGAGGCCAGAACCACACCGCCCACGAACAAACCCAAGGCGGCATAAAGCAGTGGCCGTGACCACTTGGACTGCTTCTGAAATCTGCTTAAATCCAGCCTTTCCCCCACGATGGTCAATGCCAGGAACGCGATCCACCATGGCACCACTCGGTTGAACGGCCACCCCGCCCACCAGCACACATTCCCCACCGCCCACGCCAGCGCGCCCGCCGACATCACCATCGTGAAAGTAACCCTTTGCAGCTTCACCACCCAGAGGGTAACTACCCAAAACCAAAGGCTCCCAGCGGCGATGAAAGCCACCGGTACCCGGCCCATCATTCCCGCTACCACCATCGACGCGCCCATCCCCGTCAGCAAAGGCGCCACGTAAGTCCACCATCCCCTCAACCCGACGGCTCGCTCCAGTCCAATCACCGTCCCGAGAAACCCGCAGACCATGAGCGGGCCGTGGAACGAGAGCCAGTTGGCGTTGCCGCCCGGCAACGGCATGTTCAGTGGCAGTCGCACCAGCCCACCCCAAACGCCGGCGACCAGGCACCCCATGCCCATCAGCAGCAGGGGCGCGCGCCCGATCCGCTTCCTTCCCTCGGCGGCCATCTGTGGTTTAGTGCCCCCCGCAGTCACCGGCGCCCACGGCTGCCTCGCCCGAGAGCACAGGTCCACCAGGCGTAAATTCGATCCGGTAGCTCCCGTCTGCCTGAAGTTCAGATTTGCCCGTCAACCCCTTCGCTCCCAGCTTCCCGAACAGAGGCGCTGGCTCGAACGGCACCAGCAACACGAAAGACTGCTGCGGGCGCAGGCTCGCCACCGCGTCATCAATGGTTGTGCACGGCGAACCTCCTTGCGCAAAGATCGGCCTCACGTCCAGCACCAGCGGCTCGATCGCTCCTGCCGCGGGCTTTTCTTCCACCGGCGCCATGCTTCGCCCGGGAGCATATCCAGGGTCGGCGAAGTGGCCCTTGCTGATGCGCACTCGCCAGATCTCTGGCCCGCGTTCCAGGTATTCCCACCGAAATCCGCCGCGATGCTCGGCGGCGAACTGGTAGTACAGCGGCACCGGGTCATGGTCATTCACCAGCACCATCGCCGTGCCTTCAGCCAGCGAGTGCCACGCGTTAAATACCCTCGGATGACGCTCGCGCGGAATCACCGCGCTGACATCAACGACGACTTCATTGGTTTGCATGGCTACAACATACAATCGAATGCCCTCGCCGCTTTGACTTGCATCAAGAAGCCCGTTCAAAGTCGCAGCCGCGCTGCCTAACGCCTGCGAACGTTCCATTCCATGATAGAGGTGTTGTTGACGACATGAGCCGATTCCGATAATGCTTCGCCCAACCTGATGACATCAATGATATGAAAATCGCTTGCGATATGAACCGTGCGACGGTATGATCCGCTAGCGATTTATGAATGATCCTCTCAGCGCTGGTCGCCGCGGTGGTGTCGCGCGCGCGTTTATCGATGCCCGGCTGGCCCTCGGGGTGATGGCGTTCCCGCTAGAGGATCTCATCAGGGAGAGTGGACTTTCACCCACCGCAGCAAAGCGGCAGTTGCTGCGGCTCGGCAGATGGGTGGTCAAGATATCTCGGAAGCACCAGTTTTACCTGGTCGTCAGTCCAGAACACCGGATAATGGGGACACCCCCTGCCACCTGGTGGCTAGATGACTACTTTAAGTGGCTGGGGCGCCCCTATTACCTCGCACTCCAATCCGCAGCCGAAGCCTACGGGTCCGAACCGCAGGCGTTGCAAGTGACCCAGGTAATGACCGACTCCCCAAGGCGAGATATCTCGCTGGGCCGGCAACGGATCCGGTTCTTCCTCAAGAAAACGATCGCGCGAACGCCCACGCGGCCACTGGCGCACGCCACTGCGCCTCTCCAGGTTAGCGTGCCTGCGGCCACGGCGCTTGACCTGATCCGCTACGCCTCGCGCATCGGTGGCCTTGATCGCTCCGTGGAAACCCTGCTACCGCTTGTGCCCCGCATAACCGTTCCCGAGCTTCGGCAGGCCCTTGAGGCTGAGGATGAGCCCGCCCTGGGGCAGCGACTGGGCTACTTGCTCGAACTGGCCGGACACGAGAAGCTCGCCCGCGCCGTGGAAGCCTGGCTGCCCGCGCACCCGCTGTGGACCCCGCTCGTGCCAGCCAAGGTGGACCGGGAGAGCCTGCCGGCCATCTCGCGATGGCGGCTCATCCAGAACGCCAAGCTGCGGATATGACCCCACTCACCCGCCGCGATGTGCTCGCGCACCAAGCCCACGTCCCCTGGCCCAAGCTCCGGCAGGTCGAACAGGATTTACTGTTGTGCCGCTCCATGTGTGCGCTGTTCAATGATAAGTTCCTGCATGGCCAGATCGCCATGCGCGGCGGCACTCTGCTGCACAAGGTCCACCTCGCGCCTCCCGCCCGCTACAGCGAAGATATCGACTTGGTGGTGTTTGGAAACCGCCCCGAGGAGCACATACGGCTGGCCATCCAACGGGTGTTGGCTGATGTCTTGGGACGCCCCGCGCAATCGCTATGGGACTGGGTGCTAATGGCGCTGCGCAACGCCAGCAAACCCTCCCGGGTGCTGCGGATGACTTACACCCTCCAGCCTGTCAGCCTGCCGGGGCCGCCGCTGAACATAAAGATCGAGGCCAACGTCACCGAGCGAACACCACACCGCGCAATCCAGGAAGTTCCTTTTGCGTTCCTCTTCCAAGGCAAGAGCATCGAAACCCGGCTGAACGGATACGACCTCCACGAGATGCTGGGCACTAAGCTGCGGGCCTTGTTCCAGCGCGAGGCGGGCCGCGACCTCTTCGACCTGTTCTGGGCACTGACCAAGAGCTCCCCACCGGCAGATCCCGCCGCCATCATAGAATCGTTCCTGTTCTACGTGCGGAAAGAGGGCGTTGTGGCTGGCCGAGCGGAATTCATCGACTTACTGCAGGTACGCCTCAAAAATCGAGGGTTTTGCGCGGACATGGAACAATTGCTTCGGGCCGGGATCGTCTACGATCCGCAGGAGGCAGGCAGGTATGTTCAGGCCCATCTGCTGAATCTGCTACCTCCCTAGCTGAGCCCCGGGATGCTGCCTACGCGGTTCCGGTGGCTTCAGCTCAAAGCGGGGCCTGGAGCACCCCTCGTTATCGGAACGCGCGGCCTCGGCCAATCACCGCACCGAGACGATGTGATATTTTACAGTCGAACCGCCAATCTTGGCCGTCCACCGCTGGCCCGCTTTTCTGCCCATCAAGTTTTGGCCCAGAGGCGATTGGGGCGTGATCACCATGATCTCCGTGCGTTGGTGTTCGATTTCCAAGCCGCCGTTCTTCGGCCCGATAAAATAGGTTGAACGTATGCCGTCTGTATCCAATTCCACGAGCGCGGTCAGATCAATTGGCTCACCGGGGGCGAAATCCTTGCTGGCCAGCCCTTCATAGAGCGTGATGGCATCCAGGATTTCCTTCGCCTGTCGTGCCTGACCACCCGCGAGGTAGGCCGCTTCGAGTCCGCGGGTGTCGTATTTGCTTTCTGCCTTGTTGCTCTCGTGCGTGGCCTCCTCATGAGAGGCACGGGCGGCCTTTTCCAAAACGCCGAGGCTGTCGCTCAAGCTGGCGACAATGAGGCTTAACAAGTGGGCTTTTTTCATATCGCGCCGATGCACCGAGTTGGGATTCTAAACCAAATCCCTCCGGCGGAGCCAACAGATTACTCCGAATCAATGGACCAGGCGGGCTGCCGCGTATGCCCCTTTGAAGAAAAACCTGTACAGCGCACCGCCAGCGAGGCCACCCATAACCGCCACGTCACCGAACAATGCCATCTTCAACTCCAGCGCTGCCGGCCAGTTCGGCATTTCCTGGATGCAGAACGACTCCAGGACCGAGGGCACCGGCACGCCCGCCGCCCCCCCCACCGGCATCACCTGCACCAGCCTCACCGGCGCCTTCAGCTTCGCCGGTGGCACCAGTCGCAACTCAACCTGCACTCTCAGCCTGGCTGCAATTACCAGCAAAACCTTGCCGGCGGCAGGACCCAGCAGCCGAAGAGTCGAAGCGTCCTGTGCTAAATCGAATAACAAAAGGAGTCCGCCGCATTACCGTGTTCATCCAACTCCAGCACATTCGACGCAGGCTTTGCATTCGTGGGAAGCCAGTTCATCTTCGGACCCTCGCCCTTCCTCCAGTGCGGCGGAACACCGCCGTATACAGACTCCAACGTGGAGCCACCGCTGCTGTGGCTAATTTCGTACGCGATCTGGCTGTCGGGAATGCCCCAACTCCTCCTCACAGTCACGTAGAAAGCGCGATTGCCATGCGGCTTGATTGTCCGCTCTCGGTTCTTGCAGATCCGCCGCAGAGCGTGCGACAACGCCTTGTCGGTGACTGGCTGATGTGCCTCACGCTCGCGCCCAGGGAAAAACCATTCATTATGTGCGCAGTACTTTTCGTGCCATTTCCGGTGAGCCTCCAGCATCGCAGCCATCCCTTCGTGGAGGTGAACGTACGGGTTGTTGAAGTGCTGGTTCTTGCATCGCCATACGGCCATGCTTTTTCCGTCACGAGTAACGAAGCCGGATTGTCCGGGTTTCGCGCTGGCCTTCCATTTCAACACTTCGCAGCCTCGAAGCCCTGAATAAGCCTCGGCCAACATTTGCCAACCGAGCACGTGGCTGCGCCTGTCTTTGAACAGCTCACGAACAATTTCATGCAACTCGTCGGCATCCGTCGGCATGAATTCTCTACAGTGCCTCACCCTGGATGAGGGCTGGTATTTTGGCCGGTCTGCCAGAGGATTCATCGTCACAATGCCCCGCCTTTTTGAATAGCGGAACGCGCTGCTCAACGTGTTCAACTCGCAATCGATCGCTCTCAATCCCTCTCCCTTTGTGATGCGTGCAAGGCGCCAGGCGCGATAATCGTCGCAGATTGGAACAGTCACCGCTGTTGCTTCAATGGAATTCCAAAACGGCAATAGCGTGTGGCAATGCTGCTCCTCACTTGCACGAGTTGATTCTGGCCGTGAGAGCAGATGCTTGTCGGGGTATCCATCTTTTTGGTATCGCTGGATCACGTCGCCGACGGTTCTCGCCTCTTCTTTGGAATTTGCGGGTTTGGCTTCGGTCGGTGTCCCCTTTTTGTGATACGGGTCCTGCCCCTTGGCGACAGCGGCACGTCTGCGGTAGTACTCCTCTCTTGAAGGCTCCAGATCATTTCCAACGAGTTTTCGCCACGTGCGCTTTCCATTAATGGTGGGCCGTTCGTAAAAGCGCCCAGTTCTGGTGTCCCGGTAAATACCCGACTCGACCCGCACAAAGCGCCTGAGCGCCTTATCCTGTGCATGCTCACGGGACCGCGAATCCTGCCTATCTCCGATTTCCTGGCTCTTGCCACAGCCACAAACAAGTTCTTCCATTCTCCATTTTAGTGCGCTGAAAGAGAGCCTGACGGGGTTCCTGTAGTCCACGTTGGACTACAATTCGGACTACAGCCCACTTTTCAATGCGGGCGAAAGGGCAAAAAGCCTGCTCCTCTGAGGAAAATGGCGCGCCCGGTGAGACTCGAACTCACGACCACCTACTTAGAAGGCAAAGAAGACGGTGCGCGAGCACTGTATTTACGGGGCTATTATAGCGTTTTCCTAAGGAAGTCAACACCCGCGGCGTGGTGCACCCCGTGTGCAAAAGCTATGTCGTGGTCGGCAGGTGCGGTATAATCCCCCGGCGGTTCGCAGCCCGTGAGCCACAGCTCACCAACTCGGCGGCCCTCGCGACTTCGGCACCGGAGAGTCCTTTGGGTTTAGATGCGGTTTCCGGTTGGATAATGTTAGTGCCTTTCTGTTTCAATTTGTGAGGCGACGGCTAACTCAAGTTGTTCGATAGCTTTCCGCAAGACGGTAGCGGATTTCACGAGGGCGCTCTGCTCGTCGGGTGGCAAAGTAACTTGCAATACCTTTTCAACGCCTTTTCGGGAGAGAATGCAGGGAACCCCCAAACTCACGCCGCTAAGGCCGTATTCGCCTTCCAGCACAGATGAAACGGTGAGCACACCATGTTGGTTGCGCAAAATGGCCGCGGCAATTTGCGTCAAGGCTAGGCCGACAGCGAACGAGGTGGCCCCTTTGTAACCAATGATGTGATAGGCGGAATGCTTTACTTGGTCCGCGACTTTGCGACGTGCTGCCTGCCAGTCGTCGCATTTCAAACACAGGCGACAAAACTGTTCGATGGGCATGCCGGCCATGTTCGTCATGGACCAGGCGGCAAATTCACTGTCCCCGTGTTCACCCAGGATGTAAGCATGGACATTATGCACATCCACTCCGCAGTGCTGGCTCAACAAATGACGGAAGCGCGCGCTATCCAGCACGGTGCCGGAGCCGATGATGCGTCCGCGCGGCCAGCCGGACCGTTTATGAGCGAAATACGTCAGGATGTCCACCGGATTGCTGACAATCAAAACGACTGCCGGTGAGTTCTGGAGCACGATTTCGTCCATAATATCGTGGATGATTTTGATGTTTCGTTGCAGCAAATCCAGACGGGACTCGCCGGGCTTTTGTTTGGCTCCGGCCGTAATCACAATCATGCGGGCATCGGCATAATCCGCTGCTTTGGCTTCACGGATCTGGACCGAAGGAAAAAAGGCCTGGCCATGAGCCAAATCGAGGACCTGTCCCATGGCCAGTTCATGATTGGCATCGCGCAAGGCGATCTCATCGGCCAAACCACTCTGAGCCAGCGCGTAGGCAAAAGTGGAACCTACCGCACCGGCGCCAACAATCACTACCTTTCGTGGTCTCCAAGGGTCATCATTCATTTATGTTCCTCAATCGTGGCTGGTGTGATCTCGTGAGCCGCCACTGGGAGCGGCGCAAACTTTACCCGATAGACAACGACCCCTACCAGCAGGGTTGGCACCAGGAAATTGACGGCTGTCTTGATGCCACGATGATGTATGAGGGCGTTCGCTTTCATGATTCACATCCACAATCGCAGCCCCCTGACCCCGCCGCGGTCGACAAAAGCGCCTGAGCAATCGTTGCGAGGCTCCTTGCGAACGTCACCAGCCGGGCGACGACATCAAGCCCAACAGCTTGGTCCACTTCAGCAAATTTCTCGATGAGTTCCTTCTGGTCGGCTGCCGTAAGGACCTTGTCGGCCATTGGAAAGACCATCGCGTCCTCTTTCCAGATGTGGTTTTGATACAGATCCACAAGGCCGTGCAGAGTTTCGAGCATTGCTTCCTTCGCCCTGGGTTTACCTTGGACATACGCCGGAGCCTCGCCGGAGCCTGGTCCGCCAGCGCCCGCACCAGCGCGCGGCCTTTCTCGTGTTCGTGGTTCAGTCCGCCAATCGGGCAGCCTTGGGGCGGCACGCCGCGCTTGACCAACATGGGGAAAAACAGCGTTTCCTCCTTGCCGTGATGGAGCTTGTCGGCATAGATGCGAAAGAACTCCACCGCCGTCGCCAGCATGGCGGCATCGGCGCGCTGGCCTTTTTCGATGGCATGGGCAACGCCGCCCAGGGCGTTAACCACGGTTTCGATGAGCCGGTGCTCGGCCTCCATGACTTGCATCGGTTTCATTTCGGTTCCTTTGTCCGCTCAGTGCTTGTGTTGAGGGGCGGTTTGCTGTTGGGCATCTTTCGCCGAGGCTGCTGCGTGGCCCTCCGCATGGAGTGCGGTTGCGCCTTCTGCCGATTGGTGCAGTCCTTCCACGTAATGGACGTATTCCACGTAAGCGGCGACGAACTCGCGCCCCGCTTCCACGTTATGCTCGGCGTGCTGCTTCTTCTGGCGCACTTCGGCGAACCGCTTGCGGATGCCGGCGGCCGCTTCGTCAGTCACCAGCTTCACCACTTTTTCCACCGAGCCGCTCTCCAGGGCCTTGTCGGCTTCCTCAATGGCCGGGCCCAGTTCCGTCCCGGCGGGCTTCAAGCCCGTGAACGGCTCGCCCTCACCGGCGCGATGGACGCGCACCAGCGTCTCGAAGAAGAACTGGTCCGCCAGTTCGCGGGCTTCCGCGCCCTTGGTTCGCACGGCGAGGGTTTTGGCGAAGGCTGCCTTGACCTCGACTTCGCCGTCCGGCTTCACCCACATGAGGACAGGTGTAACATCCCTTTTTTCCAACGCCACTCTGGCGGCCTGGACAACCGGCCCGTCCATCGTGTCGCAATGACTCAGGGCCACCTGTGGGATCATTAACCCAGCGCCAGCGAGGACGCTGGCCAACGTAATATTCAGACTGTTTCTCTTCATTTGTATTTGTCGTTTGCTCGTCTTTTTATTGCCTGCCCGCTGCG
>JANXQE010000167.1 GCA_025356925.1 Limisphaerales bacterium
GCGAGATCGTCGCCGACGCCGACCCGGTGAATCTGCTGTAACTATCACACCGTGATACTTTTCCTTTGGCGAATCGCCCATTCCCCCGTAGACTATTGGGCACGTTGCCTCATCATTCATTGCGCTTGGCCTGCAGGGTCGGGTATTCGTTCCCAAATCGGCCGAGCGCACGGATCAGCGTGGCCAGAGTGTCATCGGTAAGCGGTGGGCGGTTTATGTGGCGGTCGCCTTGTCCGGGCTTTGCGCTTTGGGAGCGGAAGTAGTCTGGACGCGCCTCCTGTCGCTCATGCTCGGGGGCACGATCTACACGTTTTCAATCATCCTGGCGGTTTTCCTCTTGGGCTTGGGGCTTGGCAACGGCATCGGAGCGATCCTGGCGCGCCAGAGTTCGGCCCCGGGCCTCGCGCTGGGAGCCTGCCAACTGGCGCTCGCGGGAGCCATCGCCTGGGCCGCGTTCATGCTGGCCAGGTCGCTGCCCTATTGGCCGATCGATCCATCTCTTTCCAAAAGCATTTGGGTCAGTTTCCAACTGGATTTCGTTCGCTGCCTGTGGGCGATCCTGCCGGCAACCTGTTTATGGGGGGCAAGTTTTCCTTTGGCCCTGGCCGCTGCTGCGGAACCCGGACAAGACCCGGCGCTGCTGGTTGGCAAACTGTACGCCGCTAACACGATTGGCGCGATCTTTGGTGCGGTGGGATGCAGTGTCCTGTTGATTGCCTGGATGGGCACCCAACAGACACAGCGGCTGCTGATCATCCTTTCCGCTGCGGCGGGATTGCTCGTGCTTCGCTGCCAGCTTGCGAGTCGCCCGCTCGAGCAAAGCGGGATCAACGGGTTGGAGCGCGGGAGGCTGACCTCGCGGCAGATCGCATTTTGTTTAATCGCCGGCGGAGTGGTCGCCTTGGCGGCGTGGAGTGTACCTCGGGTACCGTGGCCGCTAATCGCCTACGGCCGATATCTGCCGGGGAAGACTGAGCTCGGATCGTTGTTGTATGTCGGCGAGGGCATGAATGCTTCGGTTGCGGTAACCGAACTGGACAGCGGTGTCCGCAACTTTCATGTCAGCGGAAAAATCGAAGCCTCGACCGAGCAGCAGGACATGCGCCTGCAACGGATGCTGGGTCACATTCCGGCCCTGTTCCACCCGGACCCGCGGTCAGTCCTGGTCGTTGGTTGCGGCGCGGGCGTGACCGCCGGCTCCTTCCTGGCTCATCCCGGGATTCAACGGATTAGCCTGTGCGAAATTGAGCCACTAATTCCCAAAGTGGTGGCGCGGTTCTTCGCCGAGGAGAACCACGATGTTGTCCAGGACCCACGCGTGCGGCTGATCTACGATGACGCCCGGCACTATATTCTCACGACCCGCGATCACTTCGATGTGATCACGTCCGATCCCATCCATCCCTGGGTTAAGGGCGCCGCGAACCTTTACACAAAAGAGTATTTCGACCTCTGTAAGCGACACTTGAACCCTGGCGGCATGGTCACTCAATGGGTCCCTTTATACGAAAGTAACCTGGCGGCCGTTAAGAGCGAAATCGCCACCTTCTTCGAGGTGTTCCCCGAGGGCACGATTTGGAGCAACGACGATATGGGAGCCGGTTACGACCTGGTGCTCCTGGGACAGGTCGGTCCTCTGGAGGTGGACGTGGAGACGCTGCAGCAACGATTGCGCCGGGCGGACCATCAGATGGTAGCACAGTCTCTTCGCGATGTCGGAATCCGCTCGGCTTTTGGACTCGTGGCCACCTACGCGGGCCAGTCGCGGGACTTGAAGCCCTGGCTCAAGCCGGCCGAGATTAATCACGATCGCGATCTCCGCCTGCAATACCTGGCCGGCATGGGGCTGAATCTTAAGGAATCCGATTCGATCTATACTGCCCTCTCAAGCTACCGCCGGTTCCCCGATGAGATCTTCATCGGCTCCAACCTCTGGAATGACGCCTTAAGAAAAGCGCTTGAGCAGCCGGTAAAACAGGGAAAAGGCACGAACGAGACCAGGCCGGGCGAACGACGCCCGGGTGGACCCGGGACCCAGAACCGCGGGCCTGCGGGGAGTTCGCCGCCTTCAGAAAGCGTTCATTCGCCGGCGGCGACCAACGGATGACCCCAATTGCCGTGAATGTTCAAGCGCGGCTGAACGTCCATAACCATCGAAAATCATGTTCATTAGGGTCCTAGCCAAGTCAGGTCGCGTGAAATCGGCCTGCGCTCGCAATTTCGTTTTCACCTTCGCTTTGGGGGCGGTTGCCACACTGCCCTTCAGGGCCGGCGCGCAACATAAGCTGAGCGCGGCTCGGGAGGGAGACAGCTACGTCGCCGCGGCCTCGGACGAGGCAGAGTTAGCCATCAAACGTTTCAAACCAGCCCTGGGACTGAAAGTGGATTTGTGGGCCGCCGAACCTCTGCTGGCGAACCCGGTCGCTTTTTGTTTCGACGAGAAAGGGCGCGCGTATGTCTGTGAAACCTTTCGGCTGGCGGCGGGAGTAGACGATATTCGGGGCATAATGAGTTGGTTGGATGAGGAACTCGCCTCCCGGACGGTGGATGAACGACTGGCGGAGATGAAGCGGCACCTGGGGGAGCGCTTTGAGACATACACCAACCGCAGCGAACGGATTCGCCTGCTGGAAGATCGGAGCGGCCAAGGGAGAGTTGACCATGCCACGGTATTTGCCGAGGGTTTCAATACTCCGCTGGATGGGATCGGGGCCGGTGTGCTCGCCCGCAAGGGGCAGGTGTGGTATGCCAACATTCCAAACCTCTGGCTCCTGCGCGACACCAATGGAGCCGGGGTGGCGACTGTTCGCAAATCGCTGCACTACGGTTTCGGCGTGCGCGTGGGCTTTCTTGGCCATGATCTCCACGGGCTGCATTTCGGCCCGGACGGGAAGCTCTATTTTAGCATTGGCGACCGGGGATCGAACATCAAGGTAGCTGACGGTCGAATGGTTGGTGAGCCTGACACGGGCTGCGTGTTTCGATGCAACCCCGATGGCTCAGAGCTGGAGGTTTTCGCTTATGGCCTGCGCAATCCACAGGACCTGGTCTTTGACAAGTACGGGAATCTATTTACGGGGGACAACAACTCGGACAGCGGGGACCAGGCGCGTTGGGTGTATGTCGTGGAAGGAAGCGACAACGGCTGGCGCGTGGGATATCAGTTCATGGAAAACCCCTACTCGCGCGGGCCGTTCAACGCCGAACGGTTATGGTACCCGCCTTTCGAAGGACAACCGGCCTATATCGTTCCGCCGGTGGCGAACATAGCCAGCGGGCCATCCGGCGCGGCTTACTTCCCCGGAACCGGTCTGCCGGCGAAATATCAAGACCATTTTTTCCTGGTCGATTTTCGTGGAGGCGCAGTGAACAGCGGAATCCACACGTTCGCGCTGCAACCGAAGGGGGCAGGCTACGAATTGGTGAACCGTGAACACTTTTTATGGAACATACTGGCAACCGATACCAAGTTCGGCGTCGATGGTGGCCTGTATGTGAGCGATTGGGTGGAAGGCTGGGGGTTGACTGGCAAAGGCCGCCTCTACCGCGTGCATGATGCGGGCCTGGACAAGGATCCGCTGGTGTTGGAAACGAAACGTTTGCTGGCAGACGGAATGGACAAACGCTCGATGAAGGAGTTGGCGCGGTTACTGGAACATCCAGACATACGCGTGCGTCAGGCCGCCCAATTCGCCTTGGCGGAAAGAGGTGCCGACGCGGTGGCCACCCTTGCGGCCGTGGCGCGTCAGGATGTAAATCAACTCGCGCGTCTCCATGGGGTTTGGGGCCTTGGCCAGGTGAGCGCTCGCTATACCGAATCCGGCTTGCCAACCCAGTTAGCTACGGCGATGGATCTCCTGGTAAAGCTGCTGTCCGATCCCGATTCTGAAGTGCGAGCTCAAGCGGCAAAGATTCTGGGCGATCGACGTTACTCCAAGGCTTTTTCAACGTTAGAGCAGTCGTTGAAGGATGAGAGTCCTCGGGTCCGCTTCTTTGCCGCTTCAAGCCTGGGCAAATTTGGTCGAGTCGAGGCCTTGCCGGCTTTGTACGTGATGCTGAAGCAAAACGCGGATAAGGATCCCTATATTCGGCACGCCGGCGTGATGGGGCTGAGTCGGATTGGAGACGTGGACGCCCTGCTTGCGCGGGCGCATGATGAGTCGTCGGCCGTGCGAATGGGAGTCTTGCTCGCTCTGCGACGCTTGCAACGCCCGGAGATCGCGTTGTTTCTGGACGACAGCGATCCAGCCCTGGTCCTGGAAGCAGCGCGAGCGATTAACGATGAGCCCATCAACGGGGCCGTGCAGCAACTGGCGGCATTCATCGATAGTGCGGCTCTAACTCGCTTTATGGGAGGCGCTCCACTGGTGCCGTTGACGCTTCCGAAGGAAGCGGTTCAGGCGCTCGGGTTGGAGGCGCTGCTTCGCCGAGTTTTGAATGCCAACTTCCATTTTGGCACTCAACAGACGGCGAGGGCTCTCGCGGTATTTGCCGCTCGCCAGGATGCTGCCGAGAACATGCGAGTCGAGGCTTTGGAAGAACTCGCGAATTGGGAGCACCCGGCTGGGATCGACCGGGTTATCGGGCTGTGGCGGCCCGTCGCCGCCGTCCGCCACCGCGAGACGGCCGCTGAAGCTGTTCAACCGAACCTGGGAGAGCTGCTGAAGAGTGCGCCCGAGACCGTTCAAGTCGCAGCGCTGCGTTGCGTGAGCCGTCTGGGCATCGTCAGTGCCGGCGCGCTCCTCTCGGAGGCGGTGGCAAACCCAAAGTTGTCGAGTCAAGTGAGAGGGGCGGCGTTGTCGGCCATCGCCGAGCTGAACCTTCCCTCGCTCGAGGCTGCCCTGGACATCGCTCGAAAGGATCCCGACGAGGAGTTGCGCAAGGCGGCGACGCGACTTGAAGGCAAGCTCACCACCGCCGACCCGGTTAAACGGATTGCCGCCACGCTTGAGAACGGAACAGTGGGCGAAAAGCAAACGGCCCTGGCTGCCCTGGGCACCTTGCCGGGAGTTTCCGCGGACGAATTGATCGGGCAATGGTTGGACCGTCTCCAGGCCGGCGACCTGCCGAATGAGCTTCGACTTGATGTCGTGGAAGCGGCGAGCAAACGCACGGCGGTGTCAGTTCGGGAAAAGATAGCGAAGTATGACGAGAGCCGCCCAAAAGATGACCTTCTGGCACCCTATGAGGCAGCGCTGTTCGGCGGAACGGCGGCCGATGGAAAGAAAATCTTCTTTGAAAAGCCGGAGGCCCAATGTGTCCGCTGCCACCGCATCAATGGGCAAGGGGGCGATGTCGGACCAGACTTGAGCCATGTCGCGTCGCAAAAAGATCGCCGTTACTTGCTGGAATCGATTGTGTTGCCGAACAAACAGATCGCCCAGGGGTTCGACAGCGTGATGGTGATGTTGAAAAACGGCGACAGTCAGGCCGGAGTGCTCAGGAGCGAGACGCCCACCGACGTTGTGCTCAACTCACCCGAGAGCGGATTGGTCACCCTGAAGAAGGCCGACATCCAGAGCCGCCGGGCAGCGCTATCGCCGATGCCGGAGGGAATGGGCCAAATCCTCTCAAAGCAAGATCTGCGAAACCTGGTCGAGTTTCTGAGCTCACTTAAGTGAGCGAGTTTTGAAGAGTGGCCGTTTCAGCCCAAAGGAAACGGCTGTCGCCTGACGTGTGCGCATCTTAGGTTTTTCCGAGGGACTGAACGGGGTTTAACCCCGTAAGGTTCGAAAATTAGATTACTGATCGCAGCTCTGGGCATCCAACGTCGACTAATGGTAGTCGGGAGGGAGTCGGCGCTGGCTTCCTGGGAAAAATCGCTCAGCATTTCCTTCATGCAACCTTGGCAGTTGGTCTTGCTCGGTGTAGCGGGCTGGATGAATCGAAAGCAACAGCAGCTCATCGATTATCTGTTGGAAGAAAACCGGGTACTCCGAGAACAGCTCGGAAAGCAGCGTCTGAGCTTCTCCGCTGCACAAAAGAAACGCTTGGCCCTCAAGGCCAAGTCCGTCGGAATGGGCGGGTGACAGCGTTATTCGGTGTTGGTGCTGATGGAACTGTGCACCCGACGTGTGACGATCGGCGGGATCGTCGCTGAGCCGACGGGCCGATGGATAGAACAGGTGGCGCGGGGTTTGGCCGACGGGTTTGGGGGCGTGCTGAGCGGCCAGCGGTATTTGATCCACGACCGG
>JANXQE010000180.1 GCA_025356925.1 Limisphaerales bacterium
CAAACGACCTGCACCGGGTCCTGGCACTCGGCTCGTTGGTGAGTTTCACCGGGATCCTGACGTTCAAAAACGCCGCCACGATCCGCGAGACACTGGCAGCGACACCGATGGATCGGTTCATGTTGGAAACCGACTCTCCGTTTCTGGCGCCCGTGCCTTATCGCGGTAAGCGGTGTGAGCCGGCGTACGTCCGGGAGATTTCAGTGGTCGCCGCCGAGGTAAAGCAGTGCTCGCTCGAGGAGTTAAGCGCCGCAACCTGCGCCACTGCGGAGCGGTTCTTTCAGAAACTGTAACTTAAGCCCGTTCGGTGTCCAAAGCAGCGGCCAGCATTTCAGCCATATGCCTGGGCCGGGCGGGAGCCAGGTGCCCGATCTGTTGACGGCAACTGGTTCCGGACGCGACGATCGACGTCCCGTCAGGAACACTCCGAATGCTTCGCATAAGCGGCTCAGCGACTTTCAGGGAGAGCTCATATTTTTCGCGCAGCGCACCGAAGGCTCCGGCCATTCCGCAGCACCCGGCGTCCAGCAACGTCACCTCGCGCCCCGGCAATCGCAGAGCCAGCTTCCGGAGAAAATCGGTCTCCATGAGTGACTTCACATGGCAGTGAGGGTGAATCAAGACCTTGCCCGACCGGACTTTGAAGTGTAACGCGGCGGAATCTGCGGTCAGCAGGTCTTCGACAAAGCGTTCAAATAAAACACAGCGGCGGGCGATTCTTTCCCAGCCTGGCAACCCCAGCTCGCGATAATCCTCCACGAACATCGAGTAGCAGGAGGGCTCCAGAAACAGGATCGGAGTCTGTTCCATGTCCTGGTTCAGCAACGCCAGATTGTGCCGGCCGAGCTGGCTGGCTCTTTTCAAATGGCCCTGGCTGAAAGCAGGCCGACCGCAGCACTTCCGGCCGGCCGGCAACAGGACCTGAAAACCCGCCGCTTCAAGCACCTTGGTCGCGGCGATCCCAACGTGCGGTTCATAATATCGCACGAAGGTATCGTCCCAGAGCAACACGCGACCGCGGCCGGGCAGCTTGGCCGGATGATGACGAGCGAACCACCGGTCAAACCGCTGCTTCGCGAAATGCGGCAAGGGCCGCTGCCGCGCGATCCCAAGGGCCTGAGACAACACACGGCGCGCCACCCGCGAATCGAGCAGACGGTTGGCCAGCGACGGCAGTTCGCAGCCGACGGCTCCCAGCCGATCCACTGAGCTGAAGATGCGCTCCCGCCAGGAGAACCCGACCCGTTGGTGCCGCGCGTGCAACAACTCGGCCTTCAGCAGCGCCAGGTTCACGTTGGATGGGCACTCCGTCGTGCAGGCCTTGCATGACAGGCAATTGCTGAGCGCCGATTCCATCTCAACGGATGTCAAAGGATCCCCGGTCTCCAGACCGCGCCGTTGCAAGGCCGCACGGATGGCGTTGGCTCGGCCGCGGGTGTTCATGATCTCGTCCTGAGTCACCTGGAAGGTCGGGCACATGGTAGGGGTCTCCTTACGGCAACCGCCGCAGCCGTTGCATTGCTCGAGGTTCCTGATAAACGAGCCGTCTTTGGCGGCGAACGCCAGGACACCTTCAAAAGGCAGCTCCAGGCCGCCGCCAGCGGTCCGCAGGTTTGTGTCAATTGCGAACCGGCCGTCGGGGATAATCTTGCCCGGATTAAACAGGTGATGGGGATCGAACGCTTCTTTGATCTCGCGCATGGCGCCCAAAAGGGCGTCACCGATTTGTGACGACATGTACTCAGTGCGAGCGATTCCCACGCCATGCTCGGCCGCCAATGAGCCCTTGAACTCGCGGACCAGGATCGAAACCTCATCGGCCAGTTGTCGAAACTTTTTACGATCCTCGCTGCCATGCAAATCCAGCAGCGGCCGGACATGCAGCAGTCCCGAGGCGGCATGGCCGTAATAGGAAGCTTCCAGGCCGAACCGGCCAATCAGCGCCTGCAGGGCCGCGACGTATTCGGGCAGTTGCTCCGGCCGCACGGCGGTGTCTTCGATCCCGGTCACCGGCTTCACGTCCCCCGGGCGGCCGGTCAGCAACGAAAGTCCCGCTCGGCGCAAGCTCCAGACCAGCTCAGCCTCCGCGACCGAGGCTAAAATGCGTTTGCGCCCGCCGATTCTCCGCCGAGCCACAGTCGCCAGGCAGTCGTCAACCTGTTGGATAAACTCGACGATCAACACCGCCTCGCACGGACGCTGGTCGAGCTCCAGAAGATCGCGGGCAGCCTGAAATTCCCGGTGGCCGCGGGTTTGGTCCAGGAGCACACGATCAAGGTGTTCGATGGCGGCGGGCTTCAGATCCAGCAGCTCGACCGTCGCCTGCATTGCGTCAGCAACGGAGTTGAAAAAAATCAACGCCACTCCCTTTTTCTCGGGCAGAGGGACAATATTCAACTCGGCGGAACTAATCGCCGCCAGGGTGCCTTCACTCCCGCAAAGCAGGGCAATGAGGTCGTCGGGTTCCTGAAGGCACCGCTCGAGCGCGTAACCCGGCCGACGCTTTCGCAATCCCCGCGGGAGCCGTTCCTCGATGGTAGCGGCATGAAAATAAACCAGATTACGCACCAGCTCCCGCTCGAACCGGAGCGTGTCATGCCCCGGACCCACCCTGACGACCTGGCCGGCTGAGGTGATTATTTCCAGCTCTCGGACGTGGTCCACGGTAGTTCCATAGGCCGGCGCATGCGAGCCGCTGGAGTTGTTGGCGATCATGCCGCCGAGGGTAGCCCGGGAGCTGGTAGCCACGTCGGGTCCGAAACAGTACCCGTGGGGACGCAAGAATCGATTGAGCTGGTCCAGGACCACTCCCGCACCCACCCGGACGCTCCGTCGCTCGAGATCCAGATCGGTGATCTCCCGCGAGTAACGCGCGAAATCGATCACTAGGCCATCCCCGATTGCTCCCCCGACCAAACCGGTCCCCGCTCCTCGCGGGATGACCGAACCCCCCCCCTGCAGGGCTGCCTGCACTAAATCCCCAACCTGCCGGGCATTGCGCGGAAAGGCCACGGCGATAGGTTCGATTTGATACAGCGAGGCGTCGGTCGCGTAAAGCTGACGCGTCAAATTATCGAAGGCTATCTCGCAGTTCGCTCCAGCCAGCGCCGATTGTTGTTGGGCGGAAGTCATTGCGCGGCTCAACGTTATCGGAAGACCTCCCGACGTGCAGCGCAAAAGTTTCCCAGCATTGAACACCGCTGCGGCATTCTGGTCTCATGGAGTGTAGGTGGCACTGGGTCAAAGGAATAGCCTGGGTTATCTTGCCCAGATTGATTAATTTTATACAACATTGCAGTATTTACGGATCGCGTTATGGGCAAAAGGCCCCACCTCCAGGAATTCCTTTTCGAATATCCGCGTGTGAACCCGACGGACCGATTGGCCGGTTCCATTCATTTGATCCTTCCATTAATTTGATTGCCAACTCCGGATCAAAAGCTAAGTCTTAAATTCGTTTATGGTAGCCCAGAGCAAACGCCACAAAGCGGTCCGACCGAAGGAACCTACCCGTCGCCCTCGCAAGCGTCCCGCCGTCCGGCTGGGCGCCCCGGCCCCGTTCCCGCTGGCCCGGCCTGCGACCCCGGACGATGTTGTTCCCAGGGAAGCCGAGGAACCAGAGCCGGGGGACCTGGCGAAAGAGGAAGAAGCCCTCAAAAGTAGGAAACCCGAAGAGCCGGCGGTGGTGGCAGAGGCCAAAGCGGAAGAACTCGCGAGCCCCCAGGTTCGCGAGCGCACCTCCTACGACGGCGACACGGCCATCAAGCTTTACCTGCGCGAAATCGGCCAGGTGAAACTGCTGACTCCCCAGGAGGAGATTGAGCTGGCGGCCCGGATAAAAAAGGGGGACAAAAGAGCGCGGGAACAAATGATTAAGGCCAATCTTCGCCTCGTGGTGAAGATCGCGCGTGATTACGAAGGGATCGGCCTGCCGCTGCTCGACCTGATCAGCGAAGGCAACATTGGCTTGATGAAAGCCGTGGAACGCTTTGACCCGGCCAAAGGTGGCAAGCTCTCGACGTACGGTTCCTGGTGGATCAAGCAATCCATCAAGCGTGCCCTGGCCAACCAGTCCAAAACCATTCGGCTGCCGGTCCACCTGGTCGACAAAATCTCCAAAATGCGCCGCACCGCGATGCGGCTGCAGGAGGAATTTGGCCGCGAGCCGACGGACGACGAATTGGGTGAAGAACTCGGCATCACCGCTTCGCGTGTGGCCCAGATGCGCATGGCCGCGGTTCGTCCAGCATCGCTGGATGCCCCCATCGGAGATGAAGACTCCAATAACTTCGCTGAAATAGTTCAGGACGAGAGCGCCGACACCCCGTACGAGCAATTGGAAGAAAAGACGGTCACCCGGATGCTGCAGGAGATGGTCAAGACCCTTGATCCGCGCGAAGCGACCATTCTGCGGGCGCGTTTCGGGTTGGACGGCGGCTCGCAAAAAACCCTCGAAGAGGTGGGCCAGAAATTTGGCGTGACCCGGGAACGCGTTCGACAGATCCAGAACATCGCCCTGAAAAAGTTGCGCAAGATGATCGAAAAAATGGAGACCACCAAAACGTAGCCAGGATGTCCCTCCAGCGACGAATAACCTCCGGCGTAACGCGGATTTCCAATCGGCTGACCCGCAGCCTTTAGCTGGCCACCGGCCACAACCATCGCTCGTGCAACCCGGACCATGACCGCCTCCCCAACACCCGCAGACATCCAAAACGCCATCCGCAGCATTCCCGATTTCCCGAAACCCGGGATCCTTTTCAAGGACATCACCCCCCTGCTGGCCGATGCCAGGCTTTTCGCGGGCAGCATTGATCTGCTCACCGCCAACTTTAAACCCGGCACGGTCGATGCCGTGGTCGGCATCGACGCGCGTGGTTTTATCTTTGCCGCCGCGGCCGCCCGCAAACTTCGTGCCGGATTCGTTCCGGTTCGTAAGAAGGGAAAACTGCCATTCCAAACCCATGAACAGGACTACGCCCTGGAATACGGCACCGCCACCGTGGCGATGCACGTGGATGCACTCAAACCGGGGAGCCGGGTCCTGCTGATCGACGATCTCCTGGCCACCGGCGGCACGGCCGCCGCAGCCGCCGTGCTGGTCCAGAAACTGGGCGCGCAAATCCTCGAAGCCTCATTCCTGATCGAGCTCAGCTTCCTTGGCGGCCGTCAACAGCTAAAGCAGTTCCCGGTCCGTTCGTTAGTCGTGTATTAAGGGGGGCTGGAAAGGTTGAGAGTGCCGCACCCTTGTATCGCGGTGAAAGAGCCGTTCCTTTTTTGCGCCTTTTGTGCATCTTCGCGGCTCCTCGACTCCCGGATTTCATCTTGGCCCATCTTTGTCTTTGGCACCCGCTCCGCCCGGCGCAAGGACAAAGTTTAGCCGGCATTCCTGATTCATGATTCGGGCAACGTAGGCCGTTTTCTTAAATCGGCTCTCGCTGGCGAGCGAGATTCCCAGTACCTTTCCGCGACTAATGCAGTGGTTTCAAAATCTGGATGCGGAGCTATTTCGGTTTATCAACCACACGTTGATTAATCCAATCTTTGACCAACTGATGCCGTTTGCGAGCGGGAACGCTTATTTCCACCCCGCGCTAGTGCTGTTGGGCATTCTGCTCATCTGGAAAGGCGGGGTGCGCGGACTGGTGTGCGTGATAATGCTGGGATTGATCGTGGCCCTGGGCGACGGCGTGTGCACGACGATCAAGAACGCGGTCGGGCGAGATCGGCCCTTTGTGGCCCTGCAGGACGTGCACCTGCTCGTGGGCCGCAGCGGCTCTTACAGCATGCCTTCCGGGCACGCAGCCAATTGGTTTGCCGGGACCATGGTGGCGTTCATTTATTACCGCCGCAGCGTCTGGATTATGCTGCCGATCGCAATCCTCGTGAGCGTGTCCCGGGTTTACAACGGCGTCCATTATCCGAGCGACGTCCTCGCCGGCGCCGCCGTGGGCGCAGGGTTTGCCGTCGCTGCCTTGTGCTTGTTCGATTCGCTGTGGAGCTGGGCGGGACAGAAATGGTTTCCGCTCTGGTGGGCGCGCCTGCCCTCATTGGTCGCACTCAAAACTTTGCCGCCAATGTCGGAGGAGGAGAGCTATTCGGATTCTCCGGAGCCACCCCTGACCCGAGGCCTGGCACCGGCGGGATTCCGCGCTCCTCATGTCACCATGGACGAGCATTGGTTGCGACTGGGATATCTCTGCATCGCGGTCCTGCTGACGGCACGACTCGGTTATGTCGCAACCAGGATTATCCAATTATCCGAGGACGAGGCATATCAGTGGGTGTGGTCGAAGCACCTGGCCCTTTCCTATTACAGCAAGCCACCGCTGATCGCCTATACCCAGTTTCTGAGCACCTCGCTGTGGGGTGACACCGCGTTCGGAGTGCGCTTTTTCTCACCAATTATTTCCGCCATCATCAGCCTGTGCATTCTGCGGTTCTTTGCCCGCGAACTCAACGCCCGCGCTGGGTTCTTGCTGGTGCTGATCGCCACCGCCACGCCGCTGGCATCGGTCGGCGCCGTTCTGATGACCATCGACCCGCTCTCCGTGTTGTTCTGGACTGCCGCAATGCTGGCCGGTTGGCGGGCTATCCAGCCGGATTCCAAAACCTCCGATTGGCTCTGGGTGGGTCTCTGGATGGGTTTGGGGTTTTTAAGCAAATATACTGAATTATTCCAATTGCTGTGCTGGGCAGTTTTTTTCGCCTTGTGGCCGCCGGCGCGCAAGCAACTGAGCCGCCCCGGCCCTTACCTGGCCGTTTTGGTAAACTTGCTCTGCGCGGTTCCGGTTCTGGTGTGGAATGCGCAGCACGGCTGGATAACCGTGACGCATGTCGCGCAGAGTGCCGGCGCCGGCACCGCATGGCATCCCACGCTCAAATACCTGGGCGAGTTTGTCGGCAGCGAGTTGGGGTTGTTGAACCCGGTGTTCTTGATTGCCACCGTCTGGGCGGCCGGGGCTTTCTGGAACCGCGGCCGGCACAACCCCCATTTGGCTTATTTCTTTAGCATGGGCGCTCCGTTGTTCCTGGTGTACCTGCTGCTGTCGTTCCGCTCGCGGGTTTTGCCCAACTGGATCGCCCCGGCGGTGCTGCCGTTGTTTTGCCTGATGGTGGTTTACTGGGACACACGCTGGCGGCTGGGCGTCAGGTGGGTCAAACCGTGGTTAAAAACCGGATTGATTCTCGGCGTGGTCATGGTGATTCTCGGCCACGACACAAACCTGGTCAGAACGATTACCGGACACTACCTGCCCTTAAAACTCGATCCATTGCACCGGGTTCGGGAATGGGATAAAATCGCGCTCGCGGTCGATGAGGCCAGGCAACGACTGCTCGCGGACGGGAAGCCGGTGTTCATCATCACGGATCATTACGGGGTCGCCGGTGAGATTTCCTTTTACCTTCCAGAAGCTCGAGCCAGTGTAAAAACCAGCCCTTTGGTCTATTACCAAACCGCTTCGGTTCCCGAGAACCAGTTCTATTTCTGGCCCGGTTATACGGAGAGAAAGGGTGAAAACGCCATCTACGTCCGCCAGTTGGACCGGGACAACCCCAGTCCGTTTCCAGCGCCGAGCCGCCTGCAACAAGAGTTTGAATCGGTCACGGACCTCGGGGTGACCAACGTGCTGTACCATGGCAAATTCCTGCTGCGCCCATTCCAACTGTTCGCCTGCCGTGGTGTGCGTTGATCTCCGCAACAAAACCTTCCCCGTTCGAGACTACGATCTCGGAATGACGCTCTCCAGCGGCCAGGCTTTTCGCTGGCGGCAAGAGGGTGAGACCTGGGTTGGAGTCATTCACGGTCGCTGGGTCCGGCTCCGACCGTCCGCATCCTCGATTATGGCCGAAGTTGCGCAACCTGTCCGTGATTGGAACTGGTTGACGGAGTACCTCCAACTGGAGCTCGACGTCAACACCGTGTTGGCCTCGTTTCCGGACGATGAACCAATGCAAGCGGCGACGGCCGCGTGCCGCGGACTGCGCCTCCTGCGGCAGGATCCTTGGGAATGCCTGGCCTCCTTTATTCTCTCATCCACCAAACAGATCCTGCAGATCCAACAGATCATCACGTTGCTTTGCCAGCGGTATGGTCCGCCAGTACTGGCCGCGCTGGGTTGCCCGCCAGCGTACGCTTTTCCGAGCCCGGACCGGCTGGCAACGCTTTCTGAGACGGAGTTGAGAGCGTGCAAGATGGGGTTCCGGGCGCCGTTTCTACTCGCCGCGGCGCGGGAGGTTGCGGAAGGAAAGCTCCAACTGAACGCGTTGGTAAAATTGCCCCTGAACTCTGCCCGAGCTGAACTCCTGGGCCTGGCGGGGGTCGGCCGTAAAATCAGCGATTGCGTGTTGTTGTTTGCGTATGGCCAGCAGGCTGCCTTCCCGGTAGACGTTTGGGTCATGAAGGCCCTGCGGCAGCTCTACTTTCCGCGACGCAAAGTCAGCTTGCCGCGATTGCAGGAGTTTGCCGCCACACATTTCGGCCCCCATGCTGGCTATGCGCAACAATATTTGTTTCACTACGCCCGATCACAAATGAAACGCACAACCCCTTCAACCCCGTGACCTCGCTGGAAGTGCTTTTCACGCCGGCTGAATTCAGCCGCCTGCCGCAGAGAGATCTTTCGGAAACCTGCTGCGTTGTCTTTGATGTCCTCCGCGCTACCACGACCATGGTCACGGCGCTCGGAAATGGCGCCGAAGCGATCCTTCCGGTCGAGGAAATTTCCGACGCGTTGACTGCGCGCGAGCGCCGACCGGGCGTGCTGCTCGCCGGGGAGCGGGATGGCGTGCGGATCGGACCTGATTTGGCTCAAGGGATCGCCTTTGACTTGGGGAATTCGCCGCGAGAATTCACTGCCCAGGTGGTGCGGGGCCGAACCATCGTCATGACAACCACCAACGGAACCAGGGCCCTGCGCTCCTGCCTCCCAGCGCGCCAGACGTTAGCGGCCTCGTTCCTGAACCTCGGAGCGACCGCGGAGGCCATTCGGCGGTCCGGGCCCGCTCGATTGCTGGTCGTTTGCAGCGGCACCCTTGAGCAAGCCGCCTACGAAGACGTCCTCGGTGCCGGCGCCTTGTGCGCACTCGTTTGGGCTCAATACCAGGGCGGGCTGATCGCAGACTCCGCCCACATGGCGCACGAGTTATTCCTGCTGGCACGAGACGATTTGCCAAGCGCCCTTGCCCGATCGCGCAATGCCCGCCGGCTCTTGGCCAGGAGGGAATTGGCCGACGACGTCTCGTTCTGCGTGCAGCGCGACGTTGAACCATTGGTCGCGGCCCTCGGCAAGGATGGGTTGGTCAAACGAATGGGCCTGGGTTAACGCTTATTTGCCGCGCGACAAGGCTTCTAACTGTCGTTTTGCCGCGAGGTTCCCTGGGTCGAGGCGCAGCGCCTCTTTAAAGTGGGCGGCGGCTTCGGGTCCTTTGTCTTTCCTCGCGAGCGCGACCGCCAAATTGAAATGGGCTTCGGGATTGTTTCCATTCAGCCGTAGCGCCTCGGTGTATTGTTCCATCGCAGCATCCACCCTTCCCTGCTCCAGCAGCGCATTCCCCAGATTATTATGGGCCTGCGCGTCATTCGGATTTAAGCGCAGCGATTCCTGGTACTCCACAATGGATTCAGGAATTTTGTGCTCAGCAGCCAGGGCATTGCCTAGATTACTATGAGCGCTGGCATAGTTTGGTTTCGCGCGGATAGCGGCCCGAAAGTGGTCCAGCGCTTCCGTCAGCTTCCCTTGCATGGCCAGGGCGATCCCCAGGTTATTGTGAGCGTCCGCATGGTCCGGTTTTTCTCGCAAAACAATCGCGTATTGATCGATTGCTTCATTAATCCGGCCAACCTCCGAGAGCGCGTTACCGAGATTATTGTGGATCTCTGGATGGTTCGGACTGACGCGCAACGCCACCTCGTAATAGGGGATGGCTTCCGAATACTTCCTTTCACCGGCCAGGGCAAACCCCAGGTTATTGAGCGCATCCTGGTAAAGCGGATTAATCGCAATGGATTTCCGGTAATCGTCTTTCGCCTGCTCAAGCTTGCCTTTTCCCGAGAGGTAGAACCCGAGATTGTTGTACGCCAGATAATTTTCGGAGGTGACGTCAACGGCTCTCTGAAACAGAGTTTCGCTGTCACGCCAAAACCGAATCTGGTGCGCGGTGACTCCAGCGCAAGCCATTAGTGAAACAATGGCGGCTACGATGAGCGCGGATCTCCCCGCGGGCCAGCGCTCGGTCGCCTCGCCGGCTCCCCAAACCAACAGAATGAACAGGCCGATGCAGGGGATGTAGGTATAGCGGTCGGCCATCGACTGAATCCCCACCTGGATCAAACCGATGACCGGCACCAATCCGCCGGCAAACCAAAACCAGCCGGTCGCCAAATAGGGCCGCTTTCGCGCCGCCACGGTCACGATCGTACAAATCATGAGCAACAACACGCCGGACCCTCCCACCTGCCACCCGGGCCAATGGCCTGGATGGGGGTAGAGCACGGAAAGGTTCACGGGCCAGACGGTTTTGGCTAAGTACCGGACGTATGAGACCAACGCGTTGGCAAGACGGGCCGGTACGGCCAGACTCGTCGAGACCGCTCCCCCGCTCCGTTGAACCACGAAGGTGATCACACTCGAAGCGAGTGCCAGCGTGATGAACGGTAACTTTTCCAAAACTAGCGGGAGGACCGCGCTTGGCCCTGACCCATCAAACCGGAGCCTTCGGTGCGGCCAATAATCCAGCAGGAGCAACAAGCAGGGGACCGTGACCAACATGGGTTTGCTCATAAGTCCCATCGCAAAGCAAACCAGGGACAGGCCGTACCACGACAAACTGTCTCCAAATCTGGTCCCGACTCCCGCTCGGAGCGCCGCATAGCGGGAGTAAGCGCCGATCGTCAGCAAGAGGAAGAATCCGCTGAGCACATCCTTGCGTTCGGAAATCCAGGCGACGGACTCCGCGCGCAGCGGGTGCAGCCCGAAAAACGCCGCCACCAGTGCGCTGCGCCAGTGCGCCCCGGTCATTCGCCGCAATACCAGGAAGAGCAAGACGGTGTTGGCCCCGTGAACGAGCGCGCTGACGAGATGTTGCGGCCCGGGACGATCGCCAAACATCTCCCAATCCAGCATGTGGGAGAGCCAGGTGAGAGGATGCCAGTTGCTGGCGTGGCCGGAAGTGAACGCCCAGACGAAGTTCTGCCACGTCAACCCGCTTTGAACGTGAGGATTGGCGCTGACGTAGTCCGGGTCGTCATAATTGACGAAATCAAAACCAGCCACGGGGCAAAAAACCAAAGAAACAGCGGCGAAAAGCAGCAGGCAGACCGGGCCGGGCTGCCCGAGATTCTCCCTCCAGAGCGGTCCGGCGGTGGACTCCGGGACGGGGGTTCTGGAATGCTTTGCTTTTGTCGCCACGGCTTTCGGCTCCGGATGTTACAGATAGCCGGATTAGCAAATGGACGGAACAACAAAATATCCCTGATCAGGCGCTCGCTCGGTTCTGTTCCGGCCGATAGCTGGCCACCACCCACTCGCTGAGGATCCTGTCAGGGGCCTGAACCGCGTCCGCATCGAGAACAAACTCCCGTTGACCGGAGTTTTGGGC
>JANXQE010000184.1 GCA_025356925.1 Limisphaerales bacterium
CGGCACGCTGATTTACGGGAATGTTTTCGAGCGCTGCTCAGCAGGGAAATTGGGTTTTGGCGGGGTGCAAATCCACGGTGGCAAGGACAACGTGGTGGAGAACAATCTCTTTATCGATTGCTCGGCCGCTGTGAGCTGTAGTCCCTGGGATGAAAAACGCTGGCGCGAGTATGTCGCCCGGGCGTTGGACTCCCCGGAGATTGACCGGGATCTGTATCTACAACACTACCCTGAATTGGCCCAACTGGCGGAGCATGCGAACCGCAACCATATTCGCCGGAACCTGGCCTGGCGCTGTGGCGAACTGCTCCGGCGCGCTCCCGCCAATCTCGACGGTGTTGACAACAGACTTCTCGCTCCCAGCGAATTCACCTGGGACCCGAAGGATTCCAAGTTGAATCGCCCCGGCTTTGACCGGATTCCGTTCGAGGAAATTGGTCTCTATCGGGACGCCGCTTTTCGTCGCCGATGAAAAACCACTGGCCGCGTCTGGAAGGTGAGTGAGCAAAACGGGTTCCTTGTTTTAACATCTGCGGCAATGTGAGGCGGGCTCGTAAGATTGCTGGGATCCGCTTCAGCGCAACTACCTGGACCCATGCCCGGAGGCGCCGGCTTCCGAGAGCTGCCAATTTACGAAGTTGTCGATGAACGAGTGCTCGGTAGCGGTAACCTTAGACCTGGCCAGGTCCACCTCAAATGCCGTGAACCACACCTCCCGCGCCGGCCGATAATTCAGCTTCTGTAGCAACCGTCTTTCCAAGTCGGGCATGTGACCCGTGCCGAAGAAGATGGCGATCGAACCACCTCCCCCGATCCGCCGCAACTCGGGTTTCAAATCCGCAATAACTTTTTCGTTCCGCCGCTGCAGCAACACCTCCAGGAGCTGCTTCATTTCGGGTGGCAGCCCCTGCAATCGCGACGGATCTCCCTGGAGCTGTCCGAGCAGATCGATCAAGGCCAGCCGTCCCAGCGCCTGGAGCTTTGGATTGGAGCCCAGAAAGCGCAGCGCTAGCTGCAGCAGCGAATCAAACCATGAACTGCCTTCCATGAGCTGGAGCAGGCTGTCAAAGCTCTCGCTCGCGCCAGGTTTACCGGAACCGGCTTCCTCCTGCGTCATGAGCCGTCGCAGTTGCGTTATGGACAGGTCGCTGTTGCGAAAACTCGGGCGGCTGTAATCGATGGCCTCGAGTTGGAATACCAGTCCGAGCGAGGCCGCCATGGCGGACTGCAACGATCCACGGTTTCCGGCCGTCTCCCCAGACGGGCCTGGCTTGTCCCGAGGATCGGCGGCACCGTCCCCCTCCGCGGCGCCAATTCCTTCAAAAAGTACAAGCGTCTGAGCGTCCAGTTGGGTCTGCAGTGCGGCATAATAACTGGGCTCACCGATATGCGACACACCAGTCAACCAAACCACCGGCTCACCGCGGTGGGCCGGCAGGAACTGGCGCGCGGCAATCTGCAATTGAACCCGATTGGAATCCGTGTTGGCGATCCGCACATACGGTTCTGGAGCGGGGATGGGTTCTTGCGCGCGTCGGGAGGCCCCCCCGCCCGGACTCGAACAACCGGCCAGCAGCACAATGCCGGGCGCTAGACACAAAACAACTCGACGCATCGCTTCCGACGATGGCGCCAGGTTGGGATAATGTAAAGTGGCGGGCGCATCAACCCGTGCTCGGGCGTCTGTGGCTTAACTCCTTGCTTCGCCGGCCGCCGCGGATAGATGCCTTGCACATTCTTTGGAGCCTCCGGTCCGGCGACGGAAGTAGCGCGGCAAGCCCGCTACGCGCCTGGCAAGATCGAAAAATCGCCTATGCGCCCCGTGCGCTTCGGTCTGGAGTTTGCCGCTCGCGCCGGGATGTTTCCCACTTTAGAATTGTGGGATGGCGCGCTACTCACGCAACGACCAGGCGGGAGTCGAACTCCCGAAGGCCAAGCTGGATCGAGAATCTCTCCGGCAGGCCCTGGAGTTGTTCCGGTATCTGCGTCCCTATCGACTCCGGTTCGGCGCGGCCCTGGTGTCCATGTTCGCCAGCAGCCTGCTCAGCCTGGCGTTTCCCTACCTGGCGGGAAGCATCATTGATGCGGCCATGAAGGGGACGCAGGGCATCGGCGGTATGGCTGGGTCGGATCGCACGGCCCTGCTGCTGATGGGAATCCTCGCGCTGCAGGCCGGGCTCTCTTACTTCCATTCTCTTTCGTTCGCGACGGTTGGCCAACGGAGTCTCGTCGATTTGCGCCGGGCTACTTACTCGCGATTGATCTCGCTTCCGATGGCGTTTTTCGCCCAACGCCGAGTCGGCGAGTTGGCCAGCCGTCTCTCAGCCGACTTGATTCAAATCGAGGACACGCTCATCAGCGTTCTGCCACAGTTTCTGCGCCAAACCACCTTGCTGGTCGGCGGCATCGCGCTGATTGCAGTCACCTCGCTGCAATTGACCGGCATCATGCTGGCAAGCCTGCCGCTAGTGATCGTGGTGGCCGTTGTGTTCGGCCGCAAGACGCGCAAGATTTACCGCGAAGCGCAGGATCGCCTCGCCGACACGGCGACCATCGTCGAGGAAACCCTGCAAGGCATCGTGAATGTTAAGGCCTTTTCCAATGAAGGTTATGAGCTCAATCGCTATCACGAGGGCTTGGGAAAATTCCTGACCGCCACCTTGCGCGGCGCCCGGCTGCGCGCCGCTTTCATCGCCTTCATCATCTTCGCCTTGTTTGGATTCATTGTTCTCGTGCTCTGGTCGGGCGCGCGTTTGTTGCAGCAGGGAAAAATTACGTTCGGCGACCTCACGCGTTTCGGTCTCTATACGACCTTTGTGGCCGGAGCGATGGGCCAGTTCGCGGAGTTATACAGCCAACTCCAGAAGGCCATCGGAGCCACTCAGCGGGTCCGCGAACTCCTCCGGGAAACGGGTGAGGTCGACGCTCTCCTGGGTCCCTCGCCGCCCTCCACCCTGCCTCGCCTGCGAGGCGATGTGGTGTTTGAGAACGTCCGCTTCACCTACCCCTCGCGAACCGGAGTCGAAGTTCTTCACGCGATTAACCTCACGGCAAAATCCGGACAAAGGATCGCGCTCGTCGGCCCGAGCGGTGCCGGCAAATCCACCCTCATCTCCCTGTTGTTGCGCTTGTACGACCCATCGGCCGGTCGCCTGTTGATCGACAATCGCGACGCGCGCGAGTACCGGCTCACCGAACTCCGCGGTCAAATGTCCATGGTGCCACAGGAGGTATTGCTGTTTGGCGGGAGCATCGCGGAGAACATCGCTTACGGAAAACCGGGCGCGATCGCAGAAGAAATCGAACAAGCCGCTCGCCAGGCGAACGCGCACGAGTTTATCCAGGCTTTCCCTGAGGGTTACGCGACGCTGGTGGGCGATCGCGGCATTAAACTCTCTGGGGGGCAGCGTCAACGCGTCGCCATCGCGCGCGCGGTCCTGAAGAATCCTGCCATCCTCATTCTGGACGAAGCCACCAGCTCGCTGGATTCGGAGAGCGAACGTCTAATTCAGGAAGCGCTCGAAACCCTGATGCGCGGGCGCACTTCGTTTATCATCGCTCACCGCCTCGCCACCGTGCGGCACGTGGATCGAATCATCGTCATTGCCGGAGGCCGTGTCGTGGAATCCGGCACGCACGAGGAACTGCAAGCCATCCCGGAGGGCGTTTATCGCCGCCTCGCCGCCCTGCAATTCCGCGATTCGGTCTGAAACACACTTCCGTGGTCTGCGGAGGGGATCCCTCTCCCAGCCGGGCTGCAGCGCGATCGGGACCCTCTGATTTTCCAATTGGCCTGTCGAAGGACAATTCGAGCAGTTAACGATTCTTCCCGGCCGTCTCCTTGGCCAACGTTATAAATCGTTCCCCGGCGCCGCCGAACCCTTTTTCGGGCCGGGCAGCGCCAATGACCAAAGGCTTTGGCGCCGGTGAAATGGGGATGAGTTTCAGGCGCCGCCCAGTGAGGCAAGCTACAGACTCGGCCACCAGCGCCACACCCCCGCCGGCTTCGACCGCGGCCACCAGGCTGGTAATGCCCTCGCATTCTTCGGCGATCCGTGGTTTGCGCTGGATGGTCGCGAAAAATTCCGCCAGGGATTCGTGGTACTCGGGATACTCTTTGCGGCTGTAGGCGAAGAGCGGTTCGCGCGCGAGCTCCGTCAGCCTGACGGTTCGACGTCGGGCAAAACGATGTTTGGGCGCGACGGCCAGTCGCAAGGAATCGCGCACGAGTTCCACGAAACGCAGCCCGCGCAACCTGGCCCGGGTTGGTTCCACGAGCAGCGCGATCTGCAGCGTGCCGTCGCGCAACCCGGCGAGCATCATCTCGGTGGACAGATCGTGCAACAGAACGCGCACCTTGGGAGACTCGGCCTGAAACGCGCGCAAGGTCGGCGGCAGGATTCGCGCGGTGAGTGACGGCGAAAAGCCGACGTGAAGTTCGCCCTGCCCCTCCGTGGCAACCGCACGCGCTTTTATTATCGCTTCGTCCACTCGCTGGAGAGCGGCCCGCGCTTCTCCTTGAAAGGTTTTTCCAGCGTCGGTCAGGCGCACCGACTTGGCGCTACGTTCCAAAAGCAGAAAGCCGAGTTCCTGCTCCAGGTCACGTATCTGCCGGCTCAACCCCGGTTGTGACACGTGCAGTTTCAGTGCGGCGCGCGAGACGTTTTCCTCTTCCGCAACGGCGATAAAATAGCGGAGATGACGCAGTTCCACGGTGCCATCGAGCATACCCCATAGTTATGCTTAGGCAAGAAACTTGGTCTTTCTCACCTTCGCTGACGGCGTGGCATGTTATTTGCATGATGAAAGTTCGAAAAGCAAATGAACGCGGGCACGCCCAACACGGCTGGCTGGACAGCTATCACACCTTTAGCTTTGCGGCTTATTACGACCCGCAGTGGATGGGGTATCGCAGCCTGCGCGTGATCAACGACGATCTCGTGATGCCGGGAATGGGTTTCGGAACGCATCCGCATCGCGATATGGAAATCCTCACCTGCGTCCTCAGCGGCGCGCTGGAGCACAAGGATTCGATGGGCAACGGCCGCGTGATCCGCGCGGGCGATGTGCAATACTTGGCCGCCGGCACGGGCGTGCAACACAGCGAATTCAACCCCGCAAAGGACGAGCCGGTTCATTTTCTGCAAATCTGGATTCAGCCCGACCGCCTGGGCGTAACGCCCCGCTACGGTGAAAAATCATTCAAAGACGCCGCCGCCGGCACCCTGCATCTGGTGACCAGCAAGACGGGCCGCAACGGCTCGATTCAAATTCACCAGGACGCGGACCTTTGGATTGCGAAACTGGAAGCAGGGCAAACCGTTTCCCATTTTCTGGCGGGCGACCGGCACGCGTGGCTTCACGTCGCCGAAGGCCAGATGAAAATGAACGGCAAAACACTTTCCAGCGGCGATGGCGTGGCCGCAAGCGGAACATCCGATCTTAAGCTCGCGGCAACCAAACCGTCCCAAGTGCTCCTGTTCGACCTCAACTAAAACCTGCAAACACCACGAGCCGCAGCCTGACCCATGACTAAACTATCGGTTCTCTGCGGCTCCACGCGGGCCACTTGACGCGCGGCTCAAAGATTCGGATAGTCAACCATAAGCCAACCACCGGGAAAGAGTAACTGAAACGCCTATGAAAAAGACGGAACGAGCGAGTGCGAAAATTGAAGTCAGCAAGGATGGCCCTTATCTCGTGGGTGGGGGCTTGCCGCTCAGCGAGCAATGGATCGTGACCAATGCCGCAGGTGAATCCCTCGAGTACCGGGAAGAAAAGAAATACCCGGCCCAGCAGCAATATGCCCTCTGCCGCTGCGGTCAGTCGGCCACCAAACCCTTCTGCGATGGCACTCACAAGAAAGTTCAATTCGACGGCACAGAAACGGCCAGCCATGAGCCTTATCTGAAGCAAGCGGACACGATTGAAGGCCCCACGATGCGGCTCACCGACCAGGAAGACCTATGCGCATTCGCTCGGTTCTGCGATCCGAAAGGCAGAATTTGGAATCTGGTCAAGGAGACCGACAACCCTGATGCGCGGCGGTTGGTCAAACACGAAGCGGGGCATTGTCCCGCCGGGCGATTGGTGGCTTGGGATCGAGCAACCGGCCAACCCATCGAACCGAAATTTGAACCGTCGCTCGGACTGATCGAGGACACCGACAAAAAGGTCAGCGGCCCGATTTGGGTCCGCGGCGGAATTCCGGTGGTGTCCACCGACGGAAGGACCTATGAAATTCGGAATCGGATGGCCTTGTGTCGGTGCGGCAGATCCGACAATAAGCCCTTCTGCAACGGGTCGCACGCGGCGTGAGGCGCTGGGGTGTCGACGATCCAACAAGCCAAACTCAATTCCAGGTTTCACGCGCGAGGCGCTTTTTCGAAAAGCGCCTCGCCGCTGTCGTGGAGAGTCCTTTCCGGGAAAGCCCTGGGTCGAGTATCTTTGCGGAAGGGTGGTGGTCTCGTGTGCCAAGGGCACGAGCGCGAAAAAACTTCTGCAATTATTTCGGCGCGTGATATGGTGCGGCCTCGATGAGTAACCCCTGGCGTTGGGCGCGCGCGGCTTCCCTGGTTTTCGGCCTCCTGCTCACCAGCGGGCGGTGTCCGGTTTTCGCCACCGACACGCTGGCGGATGTTCAGAAGCGCGGCGTTTTGCTCTGGGGCGCTGATGCCGAGGGGGGAGCTCCGTATGTCTTCCCCGATCCACAGAAACCGGAGCAATTGATCGGGTTTGAGTACGAGCTGGCTCAAGCCCTGGCGGTGAAACTGGGGGTGAATGCCAGGATGGTGCAGAACGAGTGGGACCAGCTCATCCCCGGGCTCGAACGAGGCAATTTCGACATCATCCTCAACGGGCTGGAGCTCACCGCTGAAAACCGGCAGCGCATCGCCATGTCCCAGCCGTATTTCGTATACGCGCAGCAAATAGTCACTCGAAGCGAAACCGCAGGCCTGGTGCGCCTGGGAGATTTAAGGGGCCGGGCGGTCGGCGTGCTGTCGTCCACCGTTGCCCAAAGGCTGCTCGAACGGATGGGAGGAAGCGACTTGAGAATCTACCCTGGCAACGTCGAGAGCTTGCGCGACCTCAAAGCCAAGCGCATCGATGCGGTCCTGATGGATCTTCCCATTGCCACGCACTACGCCAGGCCGGATCCATCACTCCGGTTCTCGGGGGCCCCGTTCGCGCCCGGTTATTATGGGATCGGCGTTCGCAAGGAGGATGTAACGCTGCTGGCGGCCATCAACCAGGCGCTGCTGGAACTCGGCCAGAATGAGACTCTGGAGCGGATTTACCGCAAGTACGGTGTTTGGGACGAACGACAAGAGGGCTTGAAGGATTATCGACCGGAAACGGTGGTTCAAAGGAAGCCGATCTCAACGCTCCGGGAGTGGCCGAAATACCTGCCGCTGCTGCTACGCGGGGCGGTGGTGACCGTGGAGTTATCGGTGCTGGCGATGGTCCTGGCGGTGATCGCTGGGCTCGTGATTGTGCTCATGCGGCTGTACGCGATCGCGCCGCTGCGCTGGCTGGCCAGGGCTTATGTCGAAATCATTCGCGGAACTCCTTTGCTCATCCAGCTCTTTCTGATTTACTATGGGTTACCGGAGATCGGCATCCGTTTGAACCCGTTTCTGGCGGGGATCGTCGGGCTGGGCTTAAACTACGCGGCCAGCGAATCTGAGAACTACCGCGCAGGAATCCAGTCAATCCCGCGCGGGCAAACCGAAGCGGCGCAGGCCTTGGGAATGAGCCGGTGGCAGACCTTGCGCCACATTGTGCTGCCCCAGGCGTTGCGCGTGGTGATCCCACCTGTGACCAATGATTTTATCGCGATGTTCAAGGATTCCTCGATCGTTTCAGTCATCACCATGGTCGAACTGACCAAGGTCTACGGCATGCTGGCCATGTCGACCTACGATTATATCGGGCTTGGCCTCATGACGGCCGCCATTTATTTCGCCCTCAGCTACCCGGCTTCGGTTTTTGCGGATCATTTGGAGAGAAAATTGAACTATGATCCTCGTTGAAAACCTGGTGAAGTCCTATCACTCCACCCGCGTGCTCCACGGGGTCGATCATGCGCAAAAGAGCGGCGAGGCGGTGGTCCTGATTGGTCCCAGCGGCTGCGGCAAGAGTACTTTTCTCCGCTGCCTGAACCAGTTGGAGATCGCGGACGCGGGCCGGATCAGCATCGGCGGCGTAACCATCCTGGGTGGTCGACCGCCCCGTACCACCGCGGAAAAGGAACAGCAACGCCAGCTTCGGCTCCGCGCCGGCATGGTCTTTCAGTCGTTCAATTTGTTTCCTCATCTCACGGTGCTGGACAATGTCGCCACGGGTCCGCGGATTGTGAAGGGTATGACCGCCAAGGACGCGGAGGCGCGCGCCCGCGAGCTGCTGGCTAAAGTCGGGCTCGAAAACAAGGCGGATGCTTATCCGGGACAGTTGTCGGGTGGACAACAGCAGCGGGTTGCGATCGCGCGGGCCTTGGCGATGGAGCCGGAGGTCATGCTCTTTGACGAACCCACCAGCGCCCTGGACCCGGAGTTGCGGGAGGAAGTGTTGCGCGTCATGCGCGGACTGGTCGAAGAAGGCATGACCATGATCGTGGTCACTCACGAGATGCAGTTCGCCCGAGAGGTAGCCGACCGCGTGCTGTTCTTTGACGCCGGCCGAATCGCCGAGCAAGGGACGCCCGACCAGGTCTTTTCGAACCCTCAGCAGGAACGCACCCGGGAATTCTTGCGCCGGGTCCCCACCCGGTAGGTGGCTCAGGGCACGTTCTCGCGGAGTTCTTTGAGCCATGGCTCCGCTTCCGAATCGCTGGGCGCGCGCCAATCACCGCGCGGCGATAGCGAGCCTCCCGAACCGACCTTCGGTCCATTCGGGATCGCTGAGCGCTTGAATTGGCTGATTTTAAAGAACCGGAACACAAAAACCTCCAACCACTTCTTGATGGTCGGCAGGTCGTATTGAATCCGCTTCTCGCCCGGCAACAGATCGGGCCACTCGTTCCGATCTTTGTCCCCCCAGGCATGCCAGGCCAGGAAGGCTACTTTGCTGGGCCGAAATCCATAGCGCGTGACATAATACAGATTAAAATCCTGCAGCTCATACGGGCCGACTGTTTCTGCGGTCTTTTGGGCGGGCAGACTCGAATCGCCATCCGCGTGCGGCACGAGCTCCGGTGAGATCTCGGTGTCCAGGACCGCTTGCAGCGTTGCGTTGGTCTCGGGCTCAAACTGGCCGGACGAGA
>JANXQE010000205.1 GCA_025356925.1 Limisphaerales bacterium
CCAATTAATCTTCCTGCTACCCGAGAGCGAATCGAGCATTAAGCCGGCGTCCAAATTAGAATTGGACCAAGCCGGGGACTATAGCATTTAGCGTATCTCTTGAACATGACCGTCCCGAGAATTAGTGGACAGGAGTTTTTAGCGCAGCTCGGGGCGCACCATGCTCAAGACCGCGCGAGCGAGATGAGGGCGCGGCGGTGCAATGTCGGCAACGGGACAACTGTGGAAATACCGGTGTTGCTCAACCAATTCTGGTCCCGTCAGCAGCGGGCTGGCTGTTCGCTCCAGCGTGTGGCTTACCGTGAGGCCTTCAATGGGCCCTTGCCGGGCTTTTTCATCGAACGATTGAGCCGTGTTGGAGAGCTAGTCTACGACGGCTTCATGGGACGCGGCACAACCCTTATCGAAGCTGCTTGGAATGGCCGCATTCCCATCGGCAATGACGCTAACCCGATTTCCAAGATGATAATCGAAGCGCTTTTGCGCCCCCAACCGCTGGGCTTGTGGCGGTTCCGAATGGACTGGTGTGAAGTGCGGCCCGCGTTGGACAAAGTGCCTGAGGCGGTGTTCTCGGTTTTTCACCCGCAAACACTGTATGATCTTTGCTCGGTGCGCCAATGGCTCTTAGAGTGCCAACAACAAGGCGAGTTTGAGGAGATCCATCGGTGGAATCGTATGCTGGTTCTGACAAGCCTGGCCGGGGCTCGCAGTGGGTACCTGATTGGGCCAAGTCTTCATGCCAATACCCCGATGCTACCTACTCGCTTTTGGCGGCCGACAGCTCCCAGCCATTGTCAACTACCTCGCAAGGAACTGATCGATTGTCTGGGGCGGCGGTCCGAATCTCTAACGGCAACGCTCGACAGTTGGCAGGTGCGCGGGCTGGAGAAGGTTTTTCCCCAGTCGATACTCTTAACGGGGCCGGCCCACAGCACAGCACAGCTAGCAAACAACTCGGTATCGCTGATCGTGACGGGACCACCTGGACTGAAGCCATTTAATTATGTCTTGGAGAATTGGCTACGATGTTGGTTTGTTGACTTGGACCCCGCGTCGGTACAAATTCCGGCGCACCGCGAGCTAGATGCCTGGTGCCAGGAGATGGCGGGTGTTTTTGTAGAATTTTACCGGGTGCTCCAGCCGGGAGGTTACTGTGTCATTGACCTGGGAAGATTGCGACCCCGGAAAATCCGCTGGGATGAAGTGATTTTGGAGCTGATGTTACTGGCTGGTTTTACGCCTGTTGCACTCCTGGTCAACAGCACCCACTACGGAAAAGCCCTGTTTGAACGTCCTTTTGTGACTCGACAAGCGGTCTTTGACGAGGTCTTGGTCACTGTAAAAACTGAATAAAGCAATTTTATGGCCCCCTCATTCATGGAGATAGCCGATGCGCTGGAAAAGCAAATGATCGAGGCTACCCCCGCTCTGCAAGTCTTTCGAAAGTGCCTTGGCCAAGAGATCGACTTAAGAGTTTGCGACCCATATCAAAAGACCATACCGGCGGCGCTACGTGGCACCCCATCCGATCCTCAGATTGACGTAAGCGACCTCGCTCAGGGGAATATACCAGCGGGTGTAATGGATTTTTGGCCCGCGCCAAAGGAACTTATTGCCCTGGAGCTTGGAACGGGAGATTTGGCTGTCGTGGGTTGCCAGTCACTGGAAGCTCTGAACCGGTTTCGAGAAGCCAATGCAGGTTTGGAGCGCTGTTTGGTCAGCACGTGGAAGCAGATGTTTCTGTTATGGCTCAGAACCGACGGGCCGCTAAACAACGCCGTGTTGCCAGAAGGGTGGATTTGGCTCAGGCGCGGCGCCATCCCTATCTGCTGGCCGGCTTTGAGCCTGTTGCCATCCTTATCAACACTCATCACTACGGCCAGGCCCTTTTCCAACGGCCTTTTGTTGCACGCGAGTCGGTTTTTGACGAGGTCCCGGTCATGCTCAAACCCAATTGAAAGTCATGCCTCGCCCGCCGACAGAAATAGCCGCCGCCCTGCGGATGGGAATGCTCAACCTCACCCCGCCCGTACAAGCGATTGGTCGCCGTCTTGGCCCGGAGGTTCCCTTAAAGATTTGCACCGCATACCAAAAGGATACCACCGGTGCCGCGGGGGGATTTCTGCGCATAATGTTAAACGCTATTGGATCCGCCAGCAGAGCTCCTCGCCGAAGACCTCGGGGAAGGATATCTTGTAAAGACTAGCTTGCGATGCCCCTCAAGCCCGATCAACCCAATGGCGACCCCGAGCAGTCGCCGGAGGAAACTCCCACAGGCAGCCAAGACTTGCCGAACGCCAGCCAGATTCCGGTAATCGGACTCATGAACAATGCTGAAGCCGAATGCCTGGCATCGCTGTTCGGCGATGCCCAAGTGTCGTGGAAATTATCTCAAGAACCCCTGAGAGCGGCGCCTCTACAACGGCTCGATGATCGGGCTGACCAGCTTGTGTTGACCGTACGGTGTGGCGACGGATTGGCCGCGGTGATAGCGACTCACGAGTCTGTCCCGGACCTGCTCCAGCGTTACCCGCTACTGCGCCAGAGCATTATTAGCTCATGGAAATCCGGTTTCATTTTCTGGGGACGCCTAAAATCGCCGATTGCCAACGCGGGTTCCCTTTCAAAGTGCGGAGTTGAGGTAGCGCAATCCGGATTGATTGCCATACCATTTGATGCGGGCAACAGGACGGCGCTGGTTGAAAAAACGGGCCCCTTGCAAGCGCTTGACGACCTTGACCTTTCGATCGACAACGGACCCGAACCTGCCGTAGTCGCGAGCCCGTCTGCTGACGAAGCAAAAAGAGCTCTCGCCGGAGATGCCAACATCGCGCCAGAAGGAGAGTCGTGGGCCGATCAGATTCCCGGGCCACTGCCCTCTGAAATCCGGAAAGTATTCCGCGACGCCAAAGTGCAATCGGTGTCCAGCTTGTACCCTAAATTGCTCGGCAACAACGACAGCCTCCTTACTTTCCGTTTCCGGTAATATAACTGCAAATTCTTCGCCGCCATATCGAGTTGCAACATCCAGGGTCCGGAATCGTTTTTTCATCAAGGTTCCCAAGGCACTCAAAATTTTATCCCCCGCCTGGTGTCCCAATGAATCATTTATTTTCTTGAAAAAGTCTATATCCACCATCATAAGACTGGTCGAACGTCCATATCGCCTGC
>JANXQE010000213.1 GCA_025356925.1 Limisphaerales bacterium
GCAACGCCAACAAGCCCGTGGCCTTAGATCTCCCCCCTCGGCCGAGGGGTGGGAGCAGCGAGCGCTTGCGGTCATGGCCGGCGGCGATTATGCCCTGATTAAATCCGTCGAAGGCTTTGAGGACTTTACGGCGTTCGGGAAGAAGCAGATCGCTGACCTCGGTGTTTCCGCTCGCGACGTGGTTTTTGCGATTACCGAAGGCGGGGAAACGTCGTTTGTGATTGGTACCGCCTGGCAAGGGGTCGCCGCCGGGGCGAAAGTCTATTTTGTTTACAACAATCCGGACGACGTTCTGTGCCGGATCGTCGAGCGCAGCCGCGAAGTCCTCCAGGACCCGCGGATCGAGAAGCTAAACCTGACCACCGGACCGATGGCCATCACCGGCTCGACCCGGATGCAAGCCACGACCATCCAGTTGTGCGTCCTGATCACGATCCTCGAAATGGTGGTGCGTGAGCTCCTGCGAGACCTTGAACCTAAGGGGTCCGGCAGGCCCCCGGCAGCCGTCGTTCCGGGCCAATTCCTTCGTCAGCTCATCGAGCTGAGCTCGACTCTGAAGTCTTCGCCTCTGCTGTCGCAGTTGTCGGGCTTGGTCTCGCTGGAGGAGTCCGCCTACCGGGCGGGGCACAAGAACAACTACTTCGCCGACCGATTCGCCATCGACGTGCTGACGGATACCACGGAACGCTCGCCGACCTATTGCACTCCCCCTTTCCGGAAATTCGATGACACCACCGCTGCTGAATCCTGGGCTTTTCTCTTCACGCCGGTCAGCGAAACCGCGCGGGCTTGGGCACACATTATTAAACGCGTCCCCGAATGCGTCGCCTGGTCGAACTCGGAAGTGAGGCTTTTGGTGGGCGAAGAAAAGTTTTCAAGCACTTGTGAAACGGTTCGCAAAATCAGCCACGCTGAGCTGATGCGGTTTAAGGTCGGCCTCGATGGTTTGAAGTCGCGGCCCCTGGCAACCGGCGACATTGCGGTCGGGGTGGTTTCAGGGGCCGAGAAGGATTCATTGCTCGAGCCAGGCGGTTTCTACAGGGTGCAGCTTGAAGCGGCTCATCGCGCGGGTGCGCGGATTGGGTTGATTTATTTTGGCAGCGCGAGCTCCCTGGACGCGGTCGGTCGCTTTCTGTCGAGTTGGCACATCAAACCCGAGAGCGTGCTTGTCCCGGTGCTTGAAACGGATCTCTTGCTTGATGGCGTGACTCGCGTCGCGGTGAAGACCCTGATCAACACGCTCTCCACCTGCACCATGGTCCGGCTGGGCAGGGTCATGGGTAACTTCATGAGTTGGGTGGTGCCGAGCAATCTGAAGCTCATCGATCGGGCGGCCCGTTATATCCAGAACCTCACCCCTCTTTCCTACCCTGACGCTACTCGCCTGTTGTTTGAAGTCATCGAGTACGTCGAGCCGCGAATGAAAATCGACCAGGCCTATCCGCCGGTAGTTGGCCTTTCGGTTCTCCGGGCGCGCTATCGAATTTCCAACGAGCAAGCTGAGCGGCAGTTGGTGGAAGAGTTGCGCGGTTCGCCCTCGCCATCAGGCGACCAACCGCCTTCCCGGCCGAGTTAGCGCCCACTGCTCTTCTGCAATTGAGCCGAAACCCTCGCCAGTGTGGAGAAATCCGCCGCAATCCTCGGCTTCAAATAGCCCCGCTGCTCGCCCTGGCTGGTTACGATTGTCACTTTGTTCAAGGCACCAGAGAGTCCCCGGCCGCCGGAGCCCCGCGAGGGGCGGCAAGATAATAGCCCAGGGCAAGGCCGCTGAGGCCGCCGCCCTGGGTAAAACGCCACCACACCCTGCCTTCGCTTTTTCCAAATCCGGTTTTGTCCCGAAATCCTTCGGGGCAAAACCGGATTTGGAAAAAGCGAAGGCA
>JANXQE010000233.1 GCA_025356925.1 Limisphaerales bacterium
TGCGACCGCCATTGAAGTCCTTGGCCATGGCCGTGGCTGAGGCTAGGTGTCGTTGCCAACGAGGTTGTTCAGCCTAGTGACGGGGGGCTGACCACCTAAGGCCGAATGGGGCCTGTGGTGATTGTAGAAGTGGAGCCAGGCGCCGAGCGCCTGGTTTCTTAATTTGCCACACTCGTTCCCGTCACTGGGCTGATCACGATATTGCCGTTTTTCACGATCGTTTGATCGCTGGAAACACCAGTTACGGTCAACGGCGGAGCCACCTGATTAAGGCTGTTGACGACAAACCCGATCGGCGGCGTCGGTGTCCCAGCCGAACCCGTCTGATTGCCTATGGCGCTGATCGTTGGACCATAGACCTGGCTAACCACCGTCAAAGTGAGGCTGTTCGAAACGGTGATGCCGCCTGGATTCAGGTCGGTTGCGATGATCCAGATCGTGGCCGTCCCCACCTGGTAGCTATTGGGCGCTAGGTTAAGCGTGAGCGTACTGGCCTGCGGCACGCCACTGGGCGGCAAGCCATATAGAATGTTCCCCTTATTAGTTGAACCATTGAAGACAATGTTCGTATCACCGATCAACGCCTGGTTCGCAGACACGGCTTTCACGACGAGGTTTGAAAGCGGTGTGTCGACATCGGTGACCAGGAACTGAAAACTGGTCGTGCTGTTCTCTGGAATGGTTGGTGAGGTCAGACGTCCAATTTCAGGTGGGAAGTTCGTGAACGGCACAGTGACAGGAATGATCGCTGTGGTCGTTGCGCCGTCACTGCGCATTGCCGTCAACGTAATATTGGCATTGCCATTTTGATACTGCACCGGCTGCAGAGCGGCAATGAAGTTGCCACTGTTGGTTGGGTTCGGTCCGGTGATGGTAACGGCAGAGAGTGGCAGCAGGGCTCGATTGTCCGACGCGGTAGCGGTGACGGTAAGATTCGACACCGCACTGACTGAGTCGCTGACGGTGAAACTCACATTCGAGCTTCCATTCTCAGGGATAATAACGGGCGTTGCAGTGGTGATTGTGATCGCGGGCTTCGTGACAATCGTCAGGAAAAAGCCGCCCGTTATCTTACCGAAGTCACCCAGTGTCAGGTCGTTCAAATAGAGATTCCAAGTCCCGTTGATCTTTGTCGGGTCAACGGCGGTAAATGCTGAAAGCCGACTAGCATACCCGGTCTGTGGTGCGCCCGGCGGCAGCAATCGTTTGGTCACATAAGTCGGATGATAAGTGCCACTCACGAGCGGGTTCACGGTTGACAGGTCCGCTCCGGAATCATCGAAGATAAGGTCCAACCCGCTGACAGCCGTGGTTCCACCGCCACCTGACGTCAGCATCACCGAGGTAGTGCCATCTGGCGCGACCAGCAGCGCATCGAGATTTGCGGGCAAGCTGTTACTAAAGCCGCGCACCTCCAAGCTCACGTTAAGGATAGAGCCAACGAGGTTACTGGCAGTGAACGTGACGGGATATGGGGCCGTGTTAACATTGGTGGCGTTTCCGACAATATTGGCGATTTGCCCGTTGCCGAACAACGTCGTCGGAGGCGGGAGAACCTTCAACACGAACGAATAGGCGTTGGTCGCCTTTCCGTCTCCAACCAGTAGGTTGATCGTGTCGTTGCCACTAACTGTTCCCAAGGGTGTAAGTTGAATTGTTCGAGCGTCGGCTGACCCACCTAACGCGATGTTGCTGTTTGGTACCAGGGTTGCGTCTGTGGATGTCGCCGTCACCGTCAGGCTCGTGGCGGGAACACCTTCTGCGCTCGCCACGGTGAAGGGAATCGGCGGAGTTGCGCTGCCGGCCACCGTCGTCACGGTCGCTGGCAGACCAGTGATTGTCGGCGCCTGATAAACGTGCACGACCTTCACCGTCACCGTGTTCGTCACGAAGGTGATTCCATCACTGATGGAAGCTGTGATCGTATTCGTCCCCGCCACATTCGGGGTGGGTGTGACCTTGACCGTCACAGTGCCGCTTGCACCTTGAACGATTCTATTGGTGGAAACCGTAACCAGCAGACCGTTCGTCGTGTTCGGAATCAGCGTTCCGTCCGTCGAAGCCACGACCAGGTTGCTTGTGTAGAGGGTCGAGTCCACGTCGGAAAGGGTGAACGTTGTCGGGATCGACTGATTCTGGAACAAAACCAGCGTGTTCGTCGGCGTGGTAATAACCGGCGGTTGGTCACCAAACGAGACCGTGATCGGGAAGGAAGTGACCTGCGCGTGCCCATTCGTGTCAGTCACGGTCAGGTAAATCGTGGTCGTCGCGTCGACGTTCGTGATGATAGATGGCAAATTTACCGATGGCGTAATGATAAGTGTCCGGATGCCTCCTCCGTTATTGGTCACCTGAAGGCTCGCAATCAGGTTCAGCACGTTGGTTGGAGCGACCACATTATTCGTCGCTGCGGTTACCACTAGGCTCGCCGGGTCGGAGCTTTCATCCAGCACCCCGAACGTAACGATTTTAGTGGCATTCTCGGGCGTTCTCTGGGCGCCTAGGGTTGTCAGGTCGAACGCAGGTCCCGTCTGGAGGGTCAGCATCCAACCGGTGATGCTCCCGCCGACCGGGAAGCTGTCGTCCATAACGTATAACTTCCAGTTTCCGTTCGGAGAGACACCCTGCAGAGCCGCTAAATTGGTCACATAGCCCGACCCTGGAGCCGGTAAAGCGAACGAGAGCCCGCCCGCGAGGTCGGTGGGAGCGAAAGTCCCGCTGGTAATTGGCCCCGTGTTAAGCGCGCTCCCGGCGTCGTCAAAGCTGAGACGCAGATTGCTGACCGATGTGCCGCCACCAACGTGTGCCATGAGCACGACAGCCTTTGAGTTGTCCGGGGAAACCAGCAGCACATCCACGTCCTGCGGGAACCCGTGGGAGAACCCTAAAAGAGTTACTTTGGCCCCGGTCACCAACCCATCGAGGTTGGAGACGGCGATGATTGAGGGATAGGGGGTCGAGTTGCTGGCGATCGGATAGCCCTCCGGAATGGTGATTGGCCCATCAACGCTCAAGAAGACCAGACCCTTGGTGATAGTCGCCGTAAATGTTGCGGAGGACGCTTGGCCAACCGAGTCGGTCACCAAAACAGTAATAGTCGCTGTTCCGGTCACGTCGGCGTCAGCAGAACGAACCGAGACACCGTACTGGAGGATGTTATGGGAATTCGTGGTGCCTACGGTCGTAGGGCCGCTTATGACGATATTCCCGTTCGGAATCAACTTGGTGTCAGAAGCGGTCGCAGTGACCGTGAAGGGTTTGTCCTGAGGATCCCACGCGGTGAACGGAGTCAACGGCGAGGTTGTGGTAGCCGGGGTTGATACATTCCCGATGGTCGACAGGACGGGCGGCAGGTTTACTCCGTACACGGTTACGTGGAAGTTAGTCGAAGATATGGCGGCGCCCGATTGAGCGGTAACAGTCACCACGATATTGGATCCGGTCTGGAACGCGACCGGCGTGATATCCAGGATTCGGGTTGCACCCGAGCCGGCTTCGAACGCGGCTAGAACCACCCCGGTATTGGCTGAGACCGCGTTAACTGCGATGCTGACTCCGGGCTGATCGTCGCCCACACTGACCGGGATCTGGAGCGTCTTGTCGTTTTCCTTCATCGTTACATCCGTAATTTGGCTCACAAATGGGTCGGTTTGGATACTCAACTGCCAACCACTCGCGACCACGCCCTTACCTAGTCCGTCATCGACGATATACAGAGACCAAAGACCATTGGCGTTGGTGCCGTTAAGCCCGTTGAAGGCTGCCAGCGTGAAGTTTGTTGGCCCCGCCGGAACTGAAGGAAACGCCGCAACCGTCCCGAAACTGGTGGGCTGGTATGTACCTGAAATAATTTGGGCACTGTCAGGCAGGCCAGTGGCGGCGGTGTCGGAGAATTCCAAGGTCGTGGTAGCCAAGGAATTGTTCCCACCCGCATGGCCCATGAGCAGGACCTTGGTCCCCGAAGGACTCACCAGGAGCGCATTTAAATTGTCGGGGCCGGAATGCGTAATACCGAACAGAGCGACCTGGACCTTGGAGATGGTCCCCAAGAGGTTGGTTACCGGGATGGTCGCGGGGTAGGGCGCTGCATTTGCGTTCGCTGGAACCGAGATTTGGTTCAGGTTCACAAACAGCGGATTTCCCTGGGGTAGAACCGCCGTCGTAAAGGTTTGATTCGTTGAGGCAAGGCCATCAGTCAGGATGAAGGTTACCTGTACATCTCCGGTGTAGTTGCCGACAGGAAAGAGGATAAAGGTGCGATTGTTGCCACTGCCGCCGAGGAGAATATTGCTGTCGGGCAGTATTTTTTGGTCGCTTGAGCTTGCGGTGACCGTCAACGTCTGGAGCGGAATCGTTAGATCGACGTCACTGACTGTGAACGGGACAGGACCCAGAACTGTTCCGGCGCGGGTAATCTGTTTGACAATGAAGCTCATTGTCGGGGTGTGATTCACGAAGGTAACCGTGACGTTGTAGACGAAACTAACCGTAAAGTTGTTGTTGTCTTTAGCGGTGACGGTAACGGTGGTCTTACCAAACTGCGGACCCGTGAAGACGGCGGTCAGTACGGCCCCTCCTTTTCCCGAATTGACGTCGTAGGTGGCCCCGGAAACAGCAATCAGAGTTGGGTCAGCTGACACAATCGTCACATCCGAGGCGTTCGTAACAGTCCCGTTGATACCCGCAATCGTAAAGCTGATGTTGGTGCTGGTCTCTGCGGGAATTGAAATGTTGGTGACCCCGCTGGTAATTGTTGGCGCAGCGAAGACGCTTAATAACCAACCTCCAGTGATTTGGCCGGCCACACCTCCGTTGGTCGCCCACAAAGTCCAAGTTCCGTTGGGTGTCGTTCCGACCAGCGAGCTAAGACCTGCAACCTGAAGCGGCACCGCCGTGATCGTGTCGTTCCCGGGCAGGCTCGATCCACCGGTAGCGGCTGCGAACAAAAGCTGAGCGTAAGTATTCGGTCCGGCTCCACCGGCGTTGTGTAGCAAAGTAATGGGCGATCCACCCGGCGGTACCAGAGCCAGACTCAGGTTGTTTCCGGCAACGCTCTTCAAACCGGAGACGGAGACCGTCAGATTTCCGATGGCCCCGGAGATGTTCGAAATGGCAATGCTGGAGTTGGTGGTGCCGGCATCACTGAGACCGAGCAAGTTGGTGCTGGCGAAAATCGGGTGCAAGACGGATTGGATCGTCACCGGCAGGGTAGCCGTGCCCGTGAGATTCCCGCTGTCCTTCACCGTGAAGGTCAAAGTGGCGGTGCCAGTCGCCGCGCCCCTGGGCAGAACGGTAAACGTGCGCAACCCACCCGCGTTGGCCGGGTCAAAAAAGACACCCGCTGGATTGACAATATTGGTATCAGACGACGAGACAGAAATGGTGAGCGTGTTGGGAGTATCACTGGGGTCCACATCCGCCACCACTGCGTTGATGACCGGAGTCACTACGCCCGCCACGGTGGAAACGGAGGAGTTCGTGATCGTGATGGTCGGCGGCTGGTTGATATGCTTCACCGCCACGGTGACGTTGCTTTGAACGGTGCCTAGCCCGTCATTCACGATCACCGTCAGGGTGTTGGTCCCGAAAGCGTTTAGTTTTGGAGTGAGCGTCACCGTGCCCGCGAGACTCGAGACACTTCCAACGGCAGTCACATCGTTTGTGGCTGCTCCGGCGAAACTAACGGTATAACCCCCGACCGGAACGCTTGAATCCTGCAAGGTGAAGCTCAAGTTGCTCGAGCTGCCATTTTCATCGAGGTTGACATAGTTCGTCACCAGGCTCAACACCGGCGTGGTGTAAAGATTCAAGCTCCAGGAATCGATGCTGCCGCTGTTCAGTGGGGAATCGTCCTCGACGTACAATCTCCATTTTCCGTTTGGCGTGCTATTGATGAGGCTGCTGAGGTGTGGACCGTAGGGCCCTGCGGGTGCAGTGCCGAGGAAGTTAATGCCCCCGTCAAAATCAGCGGGCGCGTAGGGTCCGGAGCCTACGGCCGAGAATTGCGGCAAGGCCGCGCCGGCATCATCGAAAGTGACATTGACACCGTTGATGGGCTGGCCACCGCCCGCGTGGCGCATTAACACCACGTTGGAGCCGTCCGGCGCCACCAACAAAACGCCCACGTCATTCGCGTAGCCGTGCTTCACGTTGTTCAGAGTGACCGTCACCTTCTCGATCGTCCCGAGCAGATTTGATGTGGTCAGATCAATGGCGGAGGGGTACGGCGTGCCGGGTGCGTTGTCGTTTATTGTGATCGCCGGCCCAGTCGCGACGTATTGGCCAAAGGCAGACACGCACATCAACATGGATGCCACGCCGCCAAGAACCCACGCGCCAGGACCTCTAGTATTCCTTGAATGCTTCTTCATAATTATTTAACTGATTTTAGGCTCAGGATCGGACACCCTGATGATTAAGCACATCTCTGACTTCACCAAAGTTTTTCAATAATAAGCGCACCTAGATGCGCTACGTTTCGCCATTAATGCGGTGACTGAGCTAATGCAGCAAACCAAAACCATTATCCAAAACCGACATTGTTGTCTAAGCCCGACAAAGATTACCTATATGCGACATCCTTATTCCGACTGGCGCGGTTTTCTGTGAATAAGCTGTTAATATCTCTGATGAGGAGCAGCGGCCTGGTTTCCATGAATTCTCGTTCACCATCGGCTTAAAGTTGAGTTGGAGCCCGGCCCCTCAAAACGCTCCAGCTGTTCTTGGAGATCTTCAAGCTCGACGACGTCTTGATCTCGCTGGTGTGAGGAGGAGCAAAGCTCTGAGGCGAAGTTCCGAATACCTTTTTGAATTCGCGGCAGAAGTGAGATTCATTAGCAAATTTCAATTCATTGGCGGCCGCTTTGTTGGAATATCCCTGTCCGATGAGGTCCTTTGCCAGGCGACACTGCAACTCTCGGAGCCAGTGGCTGGGTGTGCAATGCAAATGTTGCCGGAAAAGCCGCTGCAACTGGCGCTCCGAAATGGAACAAAGCGAGGCCATCTTGGCGGAATTGAAATCGGCTTCTCTCGCCACTTGTTCCCACTGCTCGATTGTCAGTAGGCTCCCGTTCACATGCGATCACTTTGAAACATCGTGCTCAATCAATGACGCCTTAAAGATGCGCCGCAAACCAAAAGAATTGTCTAAAACCGAAATGTTTATCTAAAACCGACCTATATTATCCACAGGCGACATCCCCCCGACGAGAAGGATCATTTCGAGACTCCCCGACGCGCTACCTCGACTTGATCAGCCAGGTTTGGAAGCTGCCAAATCGCCGGCGGACCGATCACGCGGGTGACTGACTTCAATGCTGTGGGCGGTGCTCCAATAGAATAATGGCAGTCGTAGAGGAATCACGATAGATGCAGACCGAGAGACACGGCTTGGAGCTCACCCGGATTGACTCACCGTTTGGGCAGGCGCTGCTGTCCGACTCAGGGCAGCGTCGGTGCTCAAGGGGCCCGAAGGGTGCTCATGCCTGACGCTGAAGCCGATAACTGAGTGTCTTGTATCGCCGTTTGAGGCCGCGCTTTTTTCGCTGCAATTCACGCGCCATCACCAGGTGCTTCAAGCAACGCACACCGCGAATGGCCGGGGCGCCGCATTCGGTGCAGCGCTTGTCCCGCTTCTTGCGCAATTGATACTTTCTCTGCCGAGAGATCGGCAGATAGGTAAACTCGTCCTGAATTGGAGTTCTCATATTATCAGAGACCTTCGTTGAGCCGCTGCTGGCATTCCCAGGCTGAATGAATAGCCATGTTCTCGCATGGGATCATCAGGTGCTCACGGATTATAACCAGGACGCGCCCGTAACACCAGCAAATAAAATTTGCCCGAATTCCTGCGTCAGCGCCTTGACTGCGAGCGGGATGCAGGAGATTATATGCGGGTCGGGCCTCGTGGGGGCGTACTGGTTTCGACTTTGCAGGTACGCCAGAGGCGGCATGCCGAGGACGGTTCGTTGGCCTCGTTAATCCCCGAACCAAACATTAGTTGCTAACCAAGAATTAGCCCTCGCGGCCTAAGGCTGCGACGTTCGCCAGTGGACACCTGCTACGTTGGATGAACGCCATTGCAGGTTAGGTCGGTTGCGGTGCCTGCGCGCCGCCGGCTGAAATCTTATTCTGCGGGCTAGGCTGAGCGATTCGGTGTCAGGCCGTTATCGTTTGGTAGAAAACTCTCTCCTGACTAAGCATGTAGTCGCGGCTGGCAACTTTGCCAAGGACGCGGGTTCAACTCCCGCCGCCTCCACCATTCGTCGGTGGGACCTCTCAGGCTTCCTCGACGACCTTCCAGCCGACTGCGTCGGCGAGGGCGTACACCGGCTCCTTGAGGTCGCCGTAGAAGGTGACACGGTGCCA
>JANXQE010000255.1 GCA_025356925.1 Limisphaerales bacterium
GCCGGGTCATGGCACGCGTGAGGAAAAAGTCTTCCGGTTTTCGCGCCAAGCGCTTGATCATGTCCTTCTTGGCCGCGTCGTAATCGTAGCCAGGAGAGATGGTGTGTCCGTCCACCTCCAGCGAAGAGAAGAACTCGAACATCTGTTCGATCTCTTTGACGTCCGTTTCCTTGTAGACGGTCGTGTTCGTGGCGACTTGGAACCCCAAAATTTTGGCCATGCGAATGGCTTCGACACACTCTTTGAAAACGCCCTCGCGCTCGACGATCAGGTCATGGGTGTATTCCAACCCGTCAACGTGGACGTTCCAGTACATCCATTTGCTGGGCTTGATGGCCGGCCGGCCATCCTGGTTGCCCTTGCGAATCGTCTCCGCGTCTTTTTCCGTAAGGAGCTTTTCCGAGAGCAACCGGGTCAGCGTTGGCTCGAGGCGTGGTGAATAGCTGCCGGCCAGGTAATCCTTGAGTTCCCGGCGCATGAACATGCCATTGGTGCAGATGTAGACAATCCGGCCTTGCTCGAGCAAACCGGCCACCAGTTCCTTGATCTTCGGATAAATCAGCGGCTCGCCGCCGCAGATGGAGACCATGGGGGCGTCGCATTCCTGCGCCGACTCCAGGCAATCCTCGAGCGCCATCATGTCCTTCAAGCTCGTGGAGTACTCCCGAATCCGTCCGCACCCGGTGCAAGTCAGATTGCAGGTGTGCAACGGTTCGAGTTGCAAGACCAGCGCAAAACGCGGGGTTTTGCGCATTTTATGTTTGATGATGTGACGGGCAATTTTTACCGTCAATGCGAAAGGAAATCGCATAGCAATATCTTAAGTAGAACTTAACTTGGAATGATGAGTTTTAGAATTGAGCGACCTCGGTGCCTGGCTCAACTGCGGGCAAAGTGCTCTCCGGATGAGCGGGCTGGGGGGAAGCCTGCATCAACCCGGGCAATAAAAACGAGGCGGGCGAAATGCTCTTGGAGGCATTCAAACCGCCGCAGCCGGCCACAAACAGAAGCAGGACCGGCAGGATCGTCAGCCGCAGATGTTTCCAATTCAATCTCACTAAACCAGATTATAGTTTACCTTACGTCGTTATCAACATTTAATTCGCGGGTGCGGGAAGGCAGCCTAAATCCGAAAAACGAAGGCCGAAGGCCGAGAAACGCCCAAATCCCGAACTCCGAGGTCGGACGCCGCGCGGGCAGCTTACTCCGCCCGCTTCGGCCTTCGGGCTTCGGCCTTCTTTCGGACTTCGGATTTCGGTTTTCGGGCTTCAGGCTGCTTTTTGCTTGCCTGTACCTAATGGGCCCAGTGGCTTTTGTGTGGGCTGATGGCAGCGACGCTGGCACCTCGGCGCGCCGGGCGTTCGACCAAGCCAAAAGCGAATACCAAACCCATCCCCAGGACGGTCACGCCGCTTGGCAATTCGCCCGCGCTGCGTTCGACCTGGGCGATCACGCGACCAATAGCAGCGAACGCGCTGAAATAGCCCAGCGGGGAATCGCGGCCTGCAAACAAGCCCTCGCCAACGAACCGGATTCCGCACCACTCCATTATTATCTTGCCCTGAATGAGGGCCAATTGGCGCGGACCCGGAGCCTCGGCGCCCTTAGGCTTGTCGATCAAATGGAGCGCGAGTTCACCCGGTCGATACAGTTGGACGCTTCGTTTGATTATGCCGGCGCTGAGCGTAGCCTGGGCTTGCTGTACCGCGATGCGCCCGTTTTGGCCAGCATCGGCAGCCGGACCAAAGCGCGGCTGCATCTGCAGCGGGCGATCGAATTGGCTCCCGGCGACCCGGAGAACCGCCTTAACCTGATCGAATCGGATCTGAAATGGGGTGATCGCAAGTCGGCCCGCCACGAATTGAAGCTTTTGGAGGACTCGTGGGCTGCCGCGCGCTCAGAATTTGCCGGAGCCGCGTGGGCGAGTAGCTGGGCGGATTGGGGTGCTCGTCTGGAGAAGGTTAAGAAGACCCTCGAAGAACCCGCCCGACTCGAGTCCCCTCGGCACTAATCCTTCCTAGAAGTTTGGCCTATACCGGGCTAAATCGCTGAATTGTTGTGGCGTCCGTGTTTTCCAGCCGGTAACATCCTGCCGCCGTTGTTTCGTCCTGGCCTGCCTGTCTTTGCACGGGGTGGCCACGCGTGCGAACTGGGGCACTTGAGATTAAATTGAAAACTTGAAATTGAACAATTGAAAATGATATGAACAGCATCGCACAGCTACTCGGCGATAAGGCCGGGTTTCTTCTGGACTTTAAGAACCCGAAAATCCCGGCCTCACGCCTGCACGCCCCCGGGCCGGATGTCGTGGACCGTCTCTACTCGGTTTCTGACCGCAACAACAAAGTGTTGAGCAATCTCCAGCGGATCATCGGCCATGGCCGGCTGGCCAACACCGGTTATCTGTCGATCCTCCCGGTTGACCAGGGAATCGAGCATTCAGCGGGGGCTAGCTTCGCCAAAAACCCAGATTATTTCGACGCCGAGAATATCGTCAGGCTGGCCATCGAAGGGGGTTGCAACGCGGTCGCCTCCACCTACGGTGTGCTGGGCGCGGTCGCCCGCAAGTACGCCCACAAAATCCCCTTCCTGGTCAAGATCAACCATAACGAGCTGTTAACCTACCCGAACAAGGCCGATCAGATCATGTTCGGCACGGTTAAACAGGCAGCCGATATGGGAGCGGCGGCAGTCGGCGCGACCATCTATTTCGGTTCGGAGCAAAGCGGTCGCCAGATCGTGGAAGTCGCCCAGGCATTTGCCCAAGCTCACGAGCTCGGGCTGGTGACGGTCCTCTGGTGTTACCTGCGCAACAACGCTTTCAAGAAGGACAAGGATTACCACGTATCGGCGGACCTCACCGGCCAGGCTAATCACCTGGGCGTAACCATCCAGGCCGACATCATCAAGCAGAAGCTCCCGGAAAATAACGGAGGCTTCAAGGCGCTCAACACTGGGGGCTCGAGTTACGGCAAGCTGGATGAGCGCATCTACACCGAGCTGACCAGCGACCATCCCATTGACCTCTGCCGGTACCAGGTAGCCAACTGCTACATGGGCCGCGCGGGACTCATCAACAGCGGCGGCGAATCCAAAGGCGCGGGCGATCTCGCCAGCGCTGTGACGACTGCCGTCATCAACAAGCGCGCGGGCGGTATGGGCCTCATTTCCGGCCGCAAAGCGTTTCAGCGTCCGATGAAAGAGGGCGTCGCCCTGCTCAACGGCATCCAGGATGTGTATCTGAGTAACGAAATCACCGTCGCCTGACTTTGTGATTCGGGAGTCTCCTCGAAAAAGCGACTCCCTCAATTTCCACGAGCAGCTCCGGACGGCAAACATCGGCCACGGCGTAGATCGCGGGGACGGGCCCAAACCTCTTTTCGCAGATTGCTTTGCACAGCGGAAAATCCTCCGGGCGCTTCAGGTATACGCGAATCTTGGCCAGATCACCCAGGCGCGCTCCGGCATGCTTGATCCCGTGAAAACCAAAGTTCTCCGAGGAGATCAGTTGTTCGATGTTTTCGATGGTTTGTTCGGTCTGCCGTTCGATGTCGCCAGGGTGGCGGCTGAGCGAGTGCACCACGCTCGCCGTCCCTGAAACCCAGGTCGTGATGTAGTCCCCCAAGCCCAGCGCCACGGCACGAGAGAACTTCGGGCTCTGCGGCGAAAACCTGGGATGGTAAGAGTACGCGGGTGTTTGCTGCGGATTTTCCAACGGCAGCAGGAAGGCATCTGCCTGTTGGGTTTCCAGCGCCACGCAACCTGCCACCAACCCCCTGCCCCGCATGCCGATGCCCGTGCTGGCGGGATAAATCCCGTGCGGAATGTTCGGTTGGGATACCGAACAATGGAAATCAATTCCCCGGTAAAAGTCAGTCCGCGCCCGATTCAACTCCTGATACCGCTGGATCCCCGCGTCGGCTTCCGTGATCGCGCCTAGATAAAACCAGGTGCGGACCACTCGTTCGAAACTCGTTTTCGCCAGGAGTAATGCGGAGCTGAGGCCGTCGAAAACGTTGGTTGCCCTTTGATACACTCCCAGGCCCGGCTGTTCGCACCGGATTCCGGCACAGTAAATCCAGCGGGCCCCATTGTAGCTGACCGAGAGTGTGTGCGGTCCCAAGCGCTCAACTCGCACCCCCTCGCCGCCAATCGCCCAGGCCTCCAACGCCAACGCTGCCCCGCAACACGGCGGCTGGAAAACGAAATTCGTCGCCGGCAGGTTCGCTCCGTAATGTTCGGAAATAAGCCTGCCGCATTCGGTTAAATCGTCCGGATCGCGCAAGAAAATAGTTTGGGACGTTACCACCATTCCTTGCCGTTGCCGTTCCAGAATCTGGGTTTGGGTCGACAGAACCTCGAGCGCCTGATCTTTGAACGCCCCACGACCTTGCGGCACCAACATCAGCGAAACTCGAATCGCTTTTCCCAAATCAACCGAGGAATAGCCCTCGCCGGCGGTCGAATTCGGACTGGGGCGAGTCGAAACCACGCGCGGAACCTCGTTCGAGGACCGCGCCTGGCCTGGCGCAACTGAATCTAAGACACTTCCGCGCTCACGCGCACCCCGTGGACGAGCAGACATATTCGTTCGACCAGGATAGCAAGCCGCAGGCCGCTTGCCCAGATATTCAGATCACCATTCCATCCGGAATGATGCTGCTCTTCGGAATGATCACTATGCCGTCCCTGATGTAGTAATGAGAATGATCGACCTTGTCGGGTTTTCCGGCAGGAGAGATAATGACGTTATCACCGATCCGCGCGTTTTTATCCACGATCGTGTTTTCGATGCGGCAATTCGCGCCAATCCCAATCCGCGGTTTGCCTGCCTTTTCATGCTGGTCAATCGATTCGCGTGATTCGTAATAATCACTACCCAGCAAGATCGCCCGATTCAGCACCGTCCCCGGTCCCACCTGGCAACGCAGCCCGACGATACTGTGGCTGATCGTGGCCCGGTTGATAATGCAGCCGTCGGAAATGACCGCATGGTCGATTTGGGCGCCATTGATCTTCGATCCCGGCAAAAATCTGGGGCGGCTGAAGATAGGCGCGCTCATGTCGAAGAAGTTAAAGCGCGGCAGTTCGTTGGTCACGTCCAAGTTGGCTTCGAAGAAAGCGCGGATGGTGCCTATGTCCTCCCAATAACCCTGAAAGACGTACGAGCAGACCCGCAAATCGTGGATCGCCTGCGGGATGATGTGTTTGCCGAAGTCGGCCAAGTCGTTTTCCAACAGTCGAAAAATGACCTCTCGACTGAAAACGTAAATGCCCATCGAGGCCAAAAACAGCTCGCCTTTTTCCTCAATGCCCAGCTTGGGATACCACGCCGGGTCCAGCCGCAAGGAGTCCTGCACCGCCGGATCGGAGGGTTTCTCGACAAAGCGCGTAATGCGCCGGTCGGCATCCATCTGCATGATCCCCAGACCGGGGACCTCCGCGCGTTTGACGGGAATCGTGGCGATGGTTAAATCCGCCTTGGTTTCGTCGTGCTGCTCGATGATATTGCGAAAATCCATTCGGTAGAGCTGATCTCCGCTGAGAATGAGCAGATACTCCCAATCGTGGTTTCGGAAATGAATTTTGTTTTTGCGCACGGCGTCGGCCGTCCCCTGGTACCAGGAGGTGTCGGAAAATGTCTGCTCGGCCGCGAGCAACTCGACGAAGCCACCCGAAAAATGGTCAAACTTGTAGGATTGGGCAATGTGCCGATGAAGCGAGGCGGAATTAAATTGGGTGAGGAGGTAGATCCGCCGCAGGCCTGAATTGATGCAGTTCGAAATGGGGATATCCACCAGGCGATACTTTCCCGCCAACGGCACCGCCGGCTTCGCGCGCTCCTTGGTTAGCGGGAACAAACGCGTGCCTTGTCCGCCTCCCATAATTACTGAGAGCACGTTGCTGGTGTTCAATGACTGACGCCCGGTCTGTGACATACCACATCTTATTGGTTGCTGAACTCCTCGGAATATATCTGCTGGCGCGAAACAGATGCAAGCAGCTTCGCCCGATCGTGCGGGTGTCCAGCGCATCTGAGGCGTGCCGAGCTGACGCTTCGGGCGGATTCCGCTCTGCGCCAGCCCCGCAATCTGCGTATAGTAGGTCATGCCGTTTGGAAAGGGTCCACGGAAATTATGGTGGGTGTTGGGCTGCTTCTTGGCTGGGTCGGCCACGCTCTGGCTCTCATGTCCGTTGTGGTTCCCGTGGGTCCTCCAACCCCTCGCCTCCCGGGCGGGCGCCCGCTTCTCCGCTTACGAACGCCTCGGCTATGCTCAGTTCGCCTTGCATGGCCTCGCCGTGACGAACGAGTCACTGACGCTCCACGCTCAGCGGGTCGATGCCTTGGTTCCGTCCGTTTGGCTTTGGCGGCTTGCGTTTGCGCGGGCGGCCCCGGAACACTCATTCCTGCGGGTGAGTAACTGGGATTGCAATTTGCTCCCCAGCGATAAAGCGACAGGCTCGCCATATTCGGAAGTTCAAGACGCCGCGGTGGCGCTCGGCGCCGCTCAACGCTGGCTGGTCACAGCCCAACTGACGCAGGGTACCGTGCGTTCAGGGAATATGGTCTTTACAATTCCTGACGCGGCCTGGCGCGAGGGAACCCTGCAGGCCCAGATCCAACTGCCGGCCCAGGCGTCGGGCCAATCAATCACTGCCAGGTTAAGTCCGGGACAGCCCTTTGAACTGCGAATCGGTTGGCCTTCGGCCAGACTTGATTCAGGCTTCTCCTTCGCGACCAACCAGTCCGGATTGAACGTCCTGAATTCGACATTCTGGAACAGTAACCGTTTTGACCTCCAGGCACATTTCGGACGCTCGGAGGGCTTGCCCCAAACAGCACAATTTCAGGCCCGCGATTTTCGATTCCCAGGTGAGTTGTTGAAATTGCCCGGATATCATGAGCTGACGGGCTCCGTTTCAGCTCAATGGGCGAGCAATCGATTCGTCGTGGACCTTTCCGCGGTCGCGCGTCCGGAAGCCGCCCAAACCAATCTGCCAGCCATCGATGTGGATTTGCATGCGCGGGGAGATACCAACTCCGTTACGATCCAAACCCTCACGGCGCATACCCCTTTCCTCGTGGCCAATCTTTCCAACGAGCTAACCCTTTCCTTTTCCGCCCCCTTTTTGCGCGGCTCGGCGGTTTTGAATCTAACAGCGGACCTGGCTCAGCAGCCGTGGATTCCCTTAGCCGGAAAAATATCCGGCATTGCGGAAGTCACTCCCGGTCCGGGCAGGTTTCCGTTGGCGCACCTCCAGTTTGCCGGCTCCGACCTTGGCAACACTTCGCTCAAGGCTAATTCCATCGACCTGTCCGCCACTCTTGCCTGGCCGTTGTTGACAGTTGCCGCAGGGACGCTCCAGTTTGCCGATGAATCGGTAGCGACCCTGAGCGGCAGACTCGATCTTGAACAAAAATCCGTGATGGACGGCCGGTTCCACTTCGATGGTCCGCTGGCCCGGCGCTGGTTGCCAGCCTCTTATTCTTATCAGAATCTTTCTGTGACTGGCTCATTCCAGGGACCCCTCCAGCAGCTTGTTCATGCCGGTCATCTGGAAGCAACCCCGGTCACAACGCCGATGCTCGTACCGCTGGCATTGAACTTCCAGTGGACCGGTGAAGCTAAAACCCTTCATCACTTCGACCTTCGGATTTCGGATACCAATTCGTCCCTGGCTGCCGCCGGCGGTCTAACGATCGCCCCATTGAAAACTGAGCTGCAGTTGGGCAGCCTCTCGCTCTCCACCAACCGAGTCTCCGCGTTGGAACTCGCCGGGCCTGTCACCGTCCGGGTTGAATTTCCGCAGCCGGCCACCGGCTGGCGTCTGGTTAGCACCCCGCTTCGCTGGAGCGGTCCGGCGGGTGAATTAGTGGCCCAAGCGTCCCTTCAATGGCCCAGTCAGGGAGCTTTGCAGCTTTCTCTCCAGCACTTTCCGCTTCAACTGCTCAGTCGTTTTACCAAAACGGCCGTCCCGCAAATAGATTTCCGGCAGTCGGAATCCTCGGTCAGTTGGTCCAATGGCCCCGCGACGTTTCAATTGGACGCCTCCGGCAGCGGGTTGGCCCAGACCCCGCGCGAGGCTTCGTCGGTACCTGGCCAACAAGTCGAGGGACCACGAACAACTTTGCCTCGAACTGAAGCTCTCGCGTCGCCGAGTCCGGGTCAACGGATCCTCGAAACACCATTGACCTTCGATCTGAAGCTTAGCGGTGACGCCCGCGGCGTTATCATCTCTAACTTGATGGTAAACAGCCCGACGTCCGCGGTAGCAGTTGCCCACGGGTTTTTGCCGATGACTTTCACTCCGGCGGCCCTGACAAATTTTTTCCATATCGATTCGCAACAACCCTTGCTTCTGAACGCCTCGGTTCGTCCGGAGGCATTCTTTTGGGAAAACCTCGCCGAGATTTCGGGCGTACGCCTGGAGGACCCGAACCTGGACCTGGCTCTCTCGGGCACCTGGAGCGCTCCCTCAGGCAAAATCGGTTTCCTCGCCCGAAGCATTCAATGGACCCAAACGAATTCGGTCCCGCTTCGGTTGGAAGACCTCCGCCTGACTCTGACTTTGGATCGAGAAACGGCGCGATTAACGGAGGGGCAAGTGCTGGTGCAGGGGCAGCGGGTGGGCTTGACCGGAGAGTTGCCTCTCGGACAGAACTCGTGGAGCAGACTGATCCAGAAAAAGCTTCCGGATTGGGAAAAAGCAACGGCCAGGCTGCGCGTGGAAAACGCAGAGCTGGCAGCTTTCGAGCCGCTCTTCCCTGATCTTTTCGCACCACAAGGCGATCTCAACCTCGACCTGCAATTGCTCCCGGGTGCCAGGCTGGAAGGAGCGATGACACTGCGGCATGCGCGCACCCGCCCGCTTGGCAACACCGCCCCTTTCCGCGAGATCAACGTCACTTTGCGATTTCACGACCGGACGCTGATTCTGGAGAGCGCCGGAGCCGACCTGAGTGGCGCCGAGGTGAGCCTGAGCGGCCAGGTCGATTTGCGCGGCACCAATTGGCTAGCCGGGGGCCTGCCGCCCTTCAACCTTCTGCTGCGTGGGACGAATGTCCCGTTGGCCCGCGAGCCCGAGTATATCGTCCGCAGTGACCTGGACCTGGCGATTGCCAAAACCGACGGTGCGACCCCCTTGGTCTCCGGGACCGCCCGTTTGCGCGATTCTTTCTATCTAAGCGATCTGAGCGACTTGGTCCCGGGCAAAGTCGCCACGCCCAGTTCGCGCCCGCCGTATTTCAGCATCGACAATCCCGCGCTGGCCGGTTGGCGTCTGGCCGTCACCGTTGAGGGGGTGCGCTGGCTCAAATTGCGGACCAGCCTGTTCAATGGGGAAATCTCGGCCAACCTCCATCTGCAAGGCACCTTGAAAGACCCCATTGCACTGGGGGACCTCAAAATTGATTCCGGAGTCGTGCGCTTTCCCTTCGCCAATCTCCAGGTCCAACAAGGATTGGTCACCCTGACCAGCCAGAACCCCTACCACCCCGAACTCCTGGTCCGGGCTGTCTCCAAACAGTTCGGGTATGACATCCGCACAGAGGTAAGCGGCCCTGTGGATTCCCCTGTGATTCAATTCACGTCGAATCCTTCCCTCAGCTCGGAGCAGATCCTGTTGATGATCACGGCCGGTCAACTGCCGGCTGGCAGTTTCACTTTGACTCCACAGCAACGGGCGCAGACGGTGGTTTTATTTCTCGGAAAAGACGTCTTAGCCAAGCTTGGGATGGGCGATCAGTCCCAGGAGCGATTGACGATCAGTTCGGGTGAGGAAATCACTCAACAAGGCCGGCCTACCTATCACGTTGACTACAAACTGGACAACCGCTGGTCCGTTGAAGGTGAATACGACCGCTTTGGCGATTTCAATGCCGGCTTGAAATGGCGCATTTACTCCAAGTAATGCGAGCTTTTGAGCTGCCCATGAACCGTCGTCCCGTACCGGCGCCTCGGCAGAGCGCCGCCAATCCTCGAAACCACTTTCCGCGGCGCTCTGCCGAGGCGCCGCTACGCCGAGGTTCACGGTCCCAATGCGGGTTCGAGAGACCTTGGAGGCTTTTCATGAACCGCAGGTTAACCGCTTGGCGAACTGACCTGCCAGCACTTTTAGCCGAGCACCCGTTGCGCCGGGCAACGGACCGTTTATCCCTCACCGGCCGTGTTTGGATTGCGGCCCTACTCGATGGCAAGAAGTTCCACCTCGAACACGAGGGTGCTGTTCGGCGGGATCTTCGGGCTGGGGCTGGACGCACCGTAAGCCAGACCGGGAGGGATCTCAAACCTGAATTTGTCTCCCACCTTCATGAGTTGAAGACCCTCGGTCCACCCGGGGATGACGCCATTCAAAGGGAAACTGATCGGCTGTCCGCGTTCCACGGAACTGTCGAACACTGTGCCGTTGAGCAAGGTGCCGTGGTAATGCACCTTCACGGTGTCGGTCGATTTAGGAGAAACGGTGCCTGTCCCATGCTTCAACACCTGGTATTTGAGTCCGGTTGCCGTTGTCATAGTTTCATTCGTTTGACCGCTTGCGGCACCGGCTGACGACCCGGAACTCGCGCTCGAAGTGTTGATTCCGCCGTTGCTTTCACCACCGGTTTGGGTTGCTTTGTCGCAGCCCAGCAGGCAAAGAGCCGTCGCCAATGTGACTGAGAGTCTTAATATCATGATGTCAGAATTCGGTGATACGCTAGGGCAGACCCAGCACAGGCGTCAAGTACGTCGGCAGGTCGCGCTGGCGCCTCGGGGTCTCGGGCGCGATCAGCGACAAAGTTCCCCACGGCCTTCAGCGGGGGCTGGTCGCTGCGTTTTGAAGGCTGGGGAAGTTACGGGACGCCGTTACGCGCCAGATCAACGCTCACGCATCTCAGGAGGCGTGCCACGACCTGGTGAACTTGGCGACCGTCGCGATGGGCGGTAGGGCGCCGATGCCTAGGGAGACCGCGCTTAACCCGTTCATGACCTGTTGCCCCACCCGCGCGACCGCGCGA
>JANXQE010000273.1 GCA_025356925.1 Limisphaerales bacterium
CCAACGAAGTCGGAACAAGTATTCGCGACCGGCTGCTTCGGTTGAGAATCGAGACTCGAAATCCAAGATGTGGGTTGGAAAGTCCTCAGCCATGCCGTACTACGACAGGCTGTGGCAGCTGGCTTCAGTTGAATACCCAGGAAACAGAATTAACCACGGCTAAACACCGATGGACACGGCTTGGCACCGAAGCCCGCATGGTTCTGGAACTCTAACGCGGCCGGAAGATGTCGAACTTGAGCTTGCCCCGACCGAGGAAAAGCAAGCCTGCTGATCCGGCAAGCAGAAGTATTGCTGGCGAGGGTTCAGGCACGGGAGCGGCGAGGACCGTGAAGGTAAATCCAGTATCGGAAAAAAGGCCGCCCGAATAAGCGACGGATTCCCCGGAATTCGGTGCCGCGGCCAACTGCGAGGGGGAGAAGGTTGCGGCAAAGCCGAATCCAGAAAGGGTCTGGCCCGGAGCAATATCATTTGCGGCGGAGTTGGCGACGAACTGAATGGAGTGGCCGGAAATGTTGGCGGTCCAACCTGCTGGCGTCGAGGCGCTAGCCGGGGGGCCCGGCAAGAAAAATCCTCCGGGAATCCAGGCATACCAGACACTGCCGATGGGAGAGGTGGCGTTGGCCGCGTCGCTGAACGAGAGGTTGTAGGTGTAGGGCCCGCTGCCGGAGCTACTGAGGATGCCAGTGGCGACCTGACCCTGAGCATGACCGGATGTTGCGGCGGTAACCACGGCGATCGAGAGGAAGACAACCTTCCATGCTGCAGTCCTGGCGCTGGTCCAGCGGGATCGTGAGAGAGTTTTCATGGCCTTCTTTTCGTTTTTGTTCGGTTTGCGGTTACTAAATGCTTCTCATCTGGCAATGGTTGGATGCGGCATCACCAGAAAAGTTCCCACAAAAGCTCAAAAAATCAAAACCAAAAGGATTCGGAAATCAATGGTGCCAAACCCGGTTTTGCCCCAAAGGCTTCGGGGAAAATCGAATTAGGAACAAGGGAAGGCAGGGTGTGGGGTTGGGGTTGCGCCCGGGCGGCGGCGGCTTTGCCTTGGCTACTATCACGCCGCCCCTGCCGGGGCTCCGGTGCCCACGCGACCTGGCCTGGCTTCGATTGGGTCGGGCCAGAAGGGCGCTGCGCGGGCAAGCTCATTTGTCCAGGAATTCCCTTCTGGCCTGCGCGGGCCAATTGGCGCTCAAGACCCGAGTCTTTCCGTTATTCCAAAGCGCGACTTGTGCCGGTTGACCATTGGTGCTGGAAATGAAGCACAATTCGCTGGCGGAACGCCAAACTGGCGCGGACGCTGTGTCATCGGCTCCCGCGACTTGAACGGTGTCCAACGCTCCCGTGGCCAAGGTCAAAACTACCACAGCACCCTTGTCCGCGAGGATGGCGACGCGTTTGCCATCAGGGCTGACGTCGTAGAAGACTGGTTTGGCGGGCAGGCTTTCCAGCACGCTTCGAGGGATTAGGGGAATCACGGCGGCGTGCCGTTCAGGATCCAAGGCGAAGAGCTGGGGCTGCTGGGGCATGTCCAATGCCGTGCAGGGGAGATGAAGGTCCGCCGAGGCAAAAATGATGCGCCCATCCGTTAAACAGCGTACTTTGTTGTTGCCGTCGAAGAGCAGACCCGCGAGATCATCGACATTCGTTTGAATATCGATTTTGCCGGCCGCGTTGAGGATCATGCGCCGAGTAAGCGAGGCCAGGCTAATTTGATCGCCGCCCGTGGGGTCATTGATCGCGCGGACATACACGAGTGAGTGGCCGTCCGCTGACCAATCGGAAGAGAAGGCGGTGTTCCTGGCGGCCAACTGTGGCGGGGCGGAGCCGTCCACTGGAAGCACCAAAAGCTGCAACTCGCCGTTCTTGCCGCCTTCAGCGGTAAACGCGATAGCCGTTCCGGTGGGAGCGACGCGGAGGTCCACAATCTTTTGGAAACCGTTGACCAGAGGCGGGCCAAACGTCACCTGTCCTCCTTCCAGTATCCCGATCCGGATTTGGATCAGGCTTGCCTTTTTTTGCCGCAACTCGTCCCAGTTGGTCCCGGCTTGTTGTTCGGTTCCTGCGGCTTGCGCGAGATATTCCGCCACAGCGTTTTTCTCATACTCACCCAGGCCAGTCAAGGTGTTGAGAGCATCGGTTAAATTGTGGCCCGCCTTGAGTTGAGCCAGAAGCGTATTTCCGCCTTCCACAAGACGTTCACGCTCCTCAGGGGAAAGGATTTTCTCCAAGTCTTTCCAGGACTGTTTTCCGACCTCGGACACCACCGCCAGCCGGCGAGAATCCGGAAACCATTCCGCCAAGCCTTCGCCGGGCAGGACGATTTCGGAGAGGGCGCCATCGGGCCCGCACACACGCAACCCGTCGCCGGCGAAAATGGCCGCATGCGCGCCGTCGGGTGACCAGGCAATCCGGCGGCTGACACATCCAGTCATCAGGAGCCAAAGGAACACTGCGGCGACGAGGGAGCGGGAGCCGATTGATTGCATTTTGTTCATAATCGCTTTCAGAATATTTCGGGTTTTCTTACGGGAGATTTCCAAATAATCCGGTTTTCCGCCTTTGCCCGGGACGGCAACAAACCGGCGCGAAAACGGCGGGCAGACCAAATGGCCGATTCATCGGCCGTCGTTATCGAGGACAGCTTCTGGCCAGGAATAGAGGCAGCGGTTCGGGGCGGTTCATTTCTGCCGTACACAGCGAAGATGCCGAGCGAAAGACCGCACACAAAGCAGGCTGCCATCCCCCAAGCCCAACTGGGGACAGGCCAGGACGGCCGGGGCACGGGGAACAAGATGGCTGGTTGGCCGTCCAGGGCCAGCCGCGCCAGCCGGAGGGTCTCGCCGATTTCCGACGCTTCGTCCCTCGCCTTCGGATCTCGCTCAAGCTGGGCCTCCAGTAACTCCTCGACGTCGGGTGACAATTCACCGGACGCCCGATCGATCAACAATCTCTCCAACACTTCATGGTTCATAATCACTGTTTTTCAAATGTTCCCGGAGTTGCCGGACCGCATGATGCAATCGCGATCTGACCGAGCCGACGGGCACGCCGAGAGCCACGGCGATTTCCTTGTAGGAAAGCTCCTCGTGGAGGCGCAATTCCAGGACCTGCCGTGAAGCTGCGTTAAGCCGGACAATGCCTTCGTGCATCACGGCCAACCTCGGGTCCGCGGGTTCCTCACCATCCAATTGCGGCTCTGCGGGCAGTTCTTCCGTTGGATACGAACGCCGGGACTTTTCCGCGCTCAAATTCCGTGCCACGCCAAACAAGTAAGCTCGCGGCGAGTCGGCCCGCAAGAGTCGGTCGGGATTTTTCATCACGGCGGCAAAAGTGTCCTGCAACAAATCCTCAGCCGAGTGCGGGTTGCCGTGGCGCCACTGGAAGAACGCCAGCAACTCCGGCCTCATTTCACGGTAAATGTTCTCGATTAGGCGGCCGCGCTCGCCGGTGTTGTCCAGGGTCTTCACTCGCTGTCATCTTGTACGTCGGGTTGAGTGGGAAGAAAGTTCAAAGAAGTTTCCACAACTTGATCGAGCAAACATTGATAAGAGTTTGCGCTTTGACCCACCCCTGGTTTAGCCGGGTACGCGAAGGTGGTTGACGGTGCGCGGGTAAATTCCACCGCCGGATTGTTGACGGCGCATGACGCCGATGGCGCGGATGGAAGAAAACTCCGCAGTGTCTGCGGCTAAGCTTTCTTTGCTTGCGGATTTGGCGCGCAGCGACTGTTCGCAGCTATCCCGATGGGCCGAGCCTCAGCTCGCGTGCTCGCGGCTTTTTTTCATCTTGAACGCCATGGTCATCATCGAGGCGTCGTAAGGTCCGGGAACGACGCCTTCGGACGCGTATAAATACAACGCGCAGAGATAGACTCGGCTGGCGATGCCGGAAAGGTAACTGTAGGCGACCAGGCACAGCACCCAGGGGACTCCGGCCACGAGCAATACCCAGGGATTGGACAGAAGGATCGCCGTCGTTCCGGTCACAACCCAAAGGAGGATTGAGCCCCAAAGAAACAGCAAGTTGGTGCCTTGCATTCCCAAATACCCGGCGAGCATCTCGCCCCAAGTGGCTTTGATGGTCCGAGCGGATTTTGACAGGACTTCGAAGGGGTTCGAGATGGTCGTTTCCCGGACGAGAATCGGGATCGCGAAAATGGAGGCCACGCTCCAGGCCAATCCGATCAGGCCCGCGACTAAGCGGCCCAGGAACGCAAAGCGCTCCTCCAGAGCCCGAATCACCAGGCCCACGCTTCCGGCCAGGAGACTCCACAGCAACACCGATTTCCAACGACGACAGGCTGCGTCAATGCCATGGCGAATGGAAACCGGGCGGTCGGACAGGGCTTCCAGGATTTCGCTGTTGAATGCAACGCTGCTGAGGGTTGCCAGGAACATGTTCAGCAGGTAGATCCCCGCTAAGATCAGGGTGCCGATCGGTTGGATTGCGAAGTTGAAGGAAGCCCCAGGGCGAAAGCGCATGAACCCGACCCGGTCGGCAATTGCCTGGAGTGTGCCTCCCTGAATCCAATGGGGCGCCACCAAAACAACAAGCACTGGCGCGAAAAAGAAAAGCGCAATCACCAATGTCAGCAGCCCGGTTACGATCGGAAAGACGAGGAGCTTGGGATGAGCTCGGATCACCATGACCGAGCTTCTGAAGAGTTGCCAGCTTCGAGCGAGTTTTTCGGATATTGCATTCATGATGGATGCTCTCGGTTTCTATCGGGCTATTCTTTATTGCCGCAATTTATCGCCTGCCAACGGTGTTTGGTCTATTACAAAACATGACCACGCTTGGAATGGGCAGCCAGCCCTCCTGGAACCGGCTCCGAGCCGCAGGGCCGATTGACGCCGTACGGCCCTGCAGGTCGGAGACCTGCGTTACTTCTGGGAGGCTCCCGGATCCCGTGTTGTCATTGACGCGCTGGTCGCGAAGTTTAAGCTGGTTGAATGAATGTGTTCGCTCCGGTGTTGGTTTTTCTAGTTGTCTGGTTGGGTGCGGCCGCGCCCGCAACGGGTCAGACAACGGACCTCGATAAACGGCAGTTCGAGCTGACCAAAGCGCAGGCAGAAAAGGGCGATCCCCAGGCGCAGTTGAGCCTCGGCTCCCTTTATGCCTCTGGCCAAGGGGTGGGCCGGGACCTCTCCAAGGCCGCCAAGTGGCACCGCAAGGCCGCTGAGCAGGGGTTGGCCCAAGCTCAACTCCGCGTCGCCTTTGAATACGAAGGGGGCATTGGGGTCAAACTCGACTATTTGGAAGCGATCAAATGGCTGCGCCGGGCGGCCGAACAGGGACTGGCGGACGCTCAATACCAACTGGGCTTTTGTTACGCGAACGGCGATGGAGTTGCAGAAGACCATGTCCAAGCTGCCAAATGGTACCGGAAAGCGGCCGACCAAAACCTCCCGAATGCCCAGTGTGCCCTGGCGACTTGCTATTTTGAAGGTAGCGGCGTGACGAAAGATCTTCACGAAGGCGTCGTCTGGGTCCGGAAAGCTGCCGAACAGGGTTTGGCGGCGGCCGAAAACAGCTATGGGATGTGCTACGCCAAAGGCCGGGGCGTGACCCAGGATTACCTCGAAGCCTACAAATGGTTCAATCTCGCGGCGGCCCAGGGCGGTGACCAGGACGTCGATGCTAAAATGAACCTCTCGATGGCCGAGCGGGCGATGACGCCCGAGCAAATTGCCCAGGGGCAAAAGCTGGCGCGGGAGTTTAAACCATCCTCTGGCCGCGATCAGACCGGTATAAATCCAACCAATCGTTCCAATCCGGGCAGCCTGCTTGCCCCGGCGATTCAGCCCAAGGCGGCCTTTCTCAACGTGAAAGCTGACGACGAAACGTCTGACGTATTCCTCGATGGCGCATTCGTCGGTAACGCGCCGGCCAAACTCAAGCTCGATCCGGGGTCGCATGTCATTGAAGTCAGGAAACCGGGTTTCAAGGATTTTCGCAAAGAGATCAAAGTTAGTGAAGGCTCGGAACTGACTTTACGCGCGGTACTGGAGAAGCAATAGCAGGGCCGCGCGGGAGCAGGGGTGGTTCATTAGGGTATGGGTTGCGCGGCCCTGAAATCCGAAACCCGAAAACCGAAATCCGAAGGAAGGCCGAAGACCGAAACCGCTGCTCCGTTACTGGCTCCGGAACTTCTCCGTACGTTATCCCGACTCCGTCGCCCCAGAAGTTTTATCGATTGGGTCCGTGATATGGAATGAATGATCAATCGGGCTCGGTACAATGAAACCGCCGCGCGGAGGAGAGACCGCCAGGTTTGTAGCCGTGGGTCGCAGCGCAGCGGAGCCCCCCGGTAGCGGTTTT
>JANXQE010000278.1 GCA_025356925.1 Limisphaerales bacterium
CAAACCGGCCGCAAAAAACCCAAGTGCCCAGCTTGAAACCAGAGGAGTCCTTAATCTGCTAACCCAAGAATTCACTGTCCTCTTGTACCTTTTTTGCGAACCAAACGCAAGCGATGTCCAGCCAATGGTCAAACTTCGGCAAAAAACGGTAAGTCGCCGCCAACCTGAAACCTTGCTTTACAGCACGTGCCTCCGACACCAAAGTAGTCGCAATGAAACGGACGCCGTTATATGACACACACCAGCGCTTGGGAGCCAAACTCATTGAGTTTGGCGGATGGGAAATGCCGGTGCAATACACGAGCATCATGGACGAGCACCTGGCCGTGAGGAAGGCCGCCGGCCTGTTCGACATCTCTCACATGGGCGAAATCCTCGCCAGCGGCCCGTCGGCGGAAGCATTTCTGAACCAGACCCTTAGCAATGACGTCCGGAAGCTGGAACCGGGCCAGGGCCAATATACCATTTGCTGCAACGAACGTGGGGGAGTCATCGACGATTTGTATGTCTATCGGCTTGCCAGCAGCGAATACCTGCTCATCGTCAATGCTTCACGAATCGAAGCGGACGCGAAGTGGCTGGAGGAACAGTTGAGCTCATTCGACAGAAGGTCGCAAGTCACGCTCCGAAACACCTCCGAGGCGACGGGAGCCCTGGCTGTGCAAGGCCCCCGGGTGGTAGAGTTTATCGATTCGTGTTTTCCTGGCGAAGCAACCGCCGGAACAGCCGTGCCAAAAGCGTCGGCACTCCTAAAGAACCAAATCGGCCAGTTTAGCTTTCAGGGCCAGCCGATCTGGGTTTCACGAACGGGCTACACTGGGGAAGATGGCTTCGAAGTCGTGGCCCCTGCCGGCACGATCGCCGGGGTGTGGGCCAAGGTGCACGCGGCCGGTGAACCGTGCGGGCTCAAACCGGCAGGCTTGGGCGCGCGGGATACGCTGCGCACCGAGGTGTGTTATCCTCTTTACGGTCATGAGTTGGACGACGTCACTACGCCCATTGAAGCCGGCTTGGGGGTTTTCGTTGCGCTCGAGAAGGGCGAATTCGTTGGCCGCGCGACTCTGGTGGCTCAGAAAACCAAAGGCCTAACCAAGAAGCTGGTGGCCTTCCGAATGACCGACAAATCGGCGCCACCCAGGCCGCATTACCCGATCTGGAGCAGCGGCGTCGAGTCGGGGAAGATCGGCGAAGTGGTCAGCGGCACTCAGAGCCCGTCGCTGGGGATCGGCATTGGCTTGGGCTATGTGCCTCCGGAATCCGCCAAGCCCCAGACCAGAATCGAGGTTGAGATTCGAGGCAAACGCGCTCCCGCGATCGTCGTTCCCAAACCGATTTATCGAAAAGCTGGTTGACCAACCGGCATCTCCCTGACTGAATTGTCTTATGGCAAACGTTCCATCGGATTTAAAATACGCGAAATCGCATGAATGGGCCCGGATCACGGGCGAGGAAGCGACCGTGGGCATCACCGATCACGCCCAACATGAACTGACTGATGTCGTCTTCGTCGAGTTGCCCGAACTCGGCAAAGAAGTCAAAGCCGGCGAGGCCTGCGCCGTGGTGGAATCAGTAAAAACCGCCAGCGACATTTACTCGCCGCTAACCGGCCAGGTTGTCGCCGTGAACAAGGCGGTG
>JANXQE010000282.1 GCA_025356925.1 Limisphaerales bacterium
GCCGGGCAGCGGGTGGGACTGGATTGTGCCGGTCCCTCTGCATCCGACCAAACAGCGCGAACGAGAATTCAACCAGGCGGAGCGGCTGGCCGGGCGGCTAAGTATGGCCACCAAGGTTCCCCTGAACACTCGGTTGCTTCAGCGGACGTCCGCCACCCAGACCCAGACACTGCTGAGCCGGGAGGAGCGCGCGGCTAACGTCCGCAAAGCTTTTGCAGCTCAGGCTGGGACACGATTAAACGGGGAACGGATCGTGTTGGTCGACGATGTGTTTACCACCGGCGCAACGACGGGTGCGTGCGCCAAGGTCTTGCGTTTGGCGGGAGCGGGGGAGATTTGCGTTTGGACAGTTGCGCGGGGTATTTGACGATCAAGAGGGGACTTGTTCAGCCCGGTAACAAAGCTTAGACTTTCTGGCGATATGGCAACCACCTTGTTTACGAAGAAGACGCTTGGGCTGGAAACGGCGGAGCCGGCCGTGACTCCACCTCCGGCGAACAGCAATACGACCTTCGTCAAGAAACCGAAACTGGCGCCTGCGAAATCGAAAAAGCGGGAAATCCCGGAGGGGTTGTGGACGAAGTGTCCCCGGTGCAGCACGATGGTGTTTGACAAGGAGTTGGACGAAAACCTGAAGGTGTGCACCCATTGCCAGCACCACTTTCCCATCGGCTCGCGCGAACGCATCCACTCGCTGGTGGAGACCTGCACGTTCGAAGAGATGGATGCCGAGATGACCAGCGTTGATGTTCTCCATTTCACCGGCGTGGCTTCTTATATTTCCAAGCTCCAAAAATACCAGCAGGAAACCGGCTTGAAGGACGCGGTCATTACTGGCCTGTGCAAAATTGGCGACCATCGGGTCGCGCTTGGGGTAATGGATTTCAAGTTCCTGGGCGGTTCGATGGGCTCGGTGGTCGGAGAAAAACTCACACGTTTGGTCGAGCGCGCCACCGAGAAGGGGTTGGGCCTAATCATTTTTTCGACCAGCGGCGGGGCGCGCATGTACGAGGGCATGTTCAGCCTGATGCAGATGGGTAAAACCTGCGCCGCGCTTGCTTACCACGCCCGCGCATCTTTGCCCTACATTAGCGTGCTGACGGATCCGACGATGGCGGGGGTCATGGCCAGCTACGCGAGTGTGGGTGATCTCATTCTCGCTGAGCCGGGCGCGATGATCGGTTTCGCCGGGCCGCGCGTCATCAAGGACACCACCCAGGCGGAGCTTCCGCACGGCTTTCAAACCGCCGAATTCCTTCTGGAACACGGGCTCATCGACTCGATTATTTCGCGCAAGGAAATGAAAGCACGACTCGTCGAGTACCTCAGTTACCTGATGGCCCGTCCGAAACAGTCGGCAGCGGTTTGACGGTTTCGCGCTCACCATCTCGCCCGGGCTCGGGCCCGCGGCATTCCGCCTGCACGGGCTCAAGTTGGGCCGAAGCGCGTCTCAGGGAGTCGCTGGGGCTCGGCCGCGCTGGAGGGCCGCGATGATCTGCCTGGCATCATAGGTGCAACCGGCCCACGTTCCACCCCCGGCAAGCTGCAGCGCCGCCCAGAGCTTGGTGTCTTCCGGCAAGTCAGGATTCGCCGCAAGGTCCGGGCGCGAGGGGCGCTGGGCCAGCACCCGTGTTCCTTCTGCGGGTGTGAAGCGCTGCGGGCCTTCTCCCACCAAATCGATTCTCCCTTCGCTCCGATCCAGATCGATTTCAATGCGGATCGCGTCACCTTCCAACAGCTTCCCGATGGGGCCGCCCGCCAGCCCTTCCGGTCCAATATGCCCGATACACGCTCCGGTGGAGACGCCCGAAAAACGAGCGTCGGTGAGCAGGGCAACCTGCTTGCCGAACGGCAGGTGCTTGAGGGCGCCGGTGATTTGGTACGTCTCTTCCATCCCGGTGCCGAGCGGTCCAACTCCGGTCAACACGACAATATCACCGGCTTTGATGGCACCGCGCTTGAGGGCGTCGATGGCGTCCTTTTCGCTTACGAAAACGCGGGCGGGCCCCTCTTTGCGATAGACCCCATCCGCATCCACCACCGTTGGATCGATCGCCGTGCTCTTGACCACCGATCCTTCCGGCGCCAGGTTGCCACGGGGAAACGCCAGCGTGCGCTTCAATCCTCGACTGCGCGCCTGGTCCGGGGAAAGGATCACCTCGTCCACGGCCACCCCGTCCTGCTGGAGGAGGATTGCCTGGAACCTTCGCCGTCGGTCGGATCCTTCCCATTCATCGAGATTTTCCTTCAAGGTTTTGCCGGTCACCGTGAGAGCCCCCTCTTCGAGGAGTCCCAGTCGCCGCAGGTGCAGCATCACCTCCGGAACGCCGCCCGCCAGGAATACCCGCACGGTCGGGTGATGCACCGGGCCATTGGGCAACACGCTGACGATGCGTGGGACCCGGCGGTTGACCGCGATCCAATCCTCCACAGTGGGCAATTCCAACCCCGCCGCGTGCGCGATGGCCGGAATATGAAGCAGGAGGTTGGTCGAGCCGCCGAAAGCCGCGTGGACCACCATGGCGTTTTGAATGCTGTCGGACGTCAGGATATCCTTCATAACCACCTGGCGCTGGTCCAACTCATGGAGCGCGCGCGCAGATCGTTGGGCGAGGTTCAGCCAGACGGGTTGCCCCGAGGGCGCGAGAGCCGAGTGGGGCAACGACATTCCCAACGCCTCGCCGACGACCTGCGCTGTCGCTGCCGTCCCAAGGAACTGGCAACCACCCCCTGGCGTCGCGCAGGCCCGGCAGCCCAGTTCCGCCGCTTCCGACAACGAGAGAAGCCCACGCGCGTAACGGGTCCCGATTGTCTGCACCGTGCCGGCATCTTCCCCGGTGGCCGGGGGCAAGGTTACTCCCCCGGGAACAATCACTGACGGCAGATTGCGCAGGCCCGCGACGGCCATCAGCATCGCCGGCAGGCCTTTGTCGCAGGTCGCGATGCCGAGCACCCCAGCTCGCAACGGAAGCGACCGTGCCAGTCGGCGAAAGACCACAGCGGCGTCGTTCCGATAGGGCAGGCTGTCGAACATCCCCACCGTTCCCTGAGTTCGGCCGTCGCAGGGATCCGAACAGAACCCCGCAAAGGGGATGACCTTCAGGCGCCGGAACTCTTCGGCCGCGGCCTGAACGAGCAACCCGATCTCCCAATGACCAGTATGGTAACCCAGCGCAATGGGCCGGCCATCGGGCGCTCGCACCCCGCCCTGGGTGCTGAGGATGAGGAATTGCTTTCCGCCGGCCTCAGCCGGATTCCAGCCCATCCCGGCGTTCTGCGACAGGCCAAACAGGTCACCGCTCGGGCTGGTTAGCAGTTGCTCGTCGGACAAAGCCAGGCTTCCGACGGGTCCGCGGGCTTGCGTCTGGATCTGGTAGATTTCCTCACCGGAATTGAACGGGTCATGTGCGCCAGTCATCAGCGGTATTGAACCAGTGATTGTCTCCCAGGGCAACGCTGGGGCCACAATAGACTATAGACGATAGGTGATGGGCGCATCGGTCGACGGAGCAAGCCACCGAGTCTGCACTGGTGGTAGTTCGTGGCCACGCGGATGGCCCGATTAAGTGACGACGTCGACAAAACAATCCGAGCGAGTTAGTATCCGTGAAACCCATGATCCCTGCCGGTGGAATGATGAACATGATGCTTACAGCCATCGTTGAGGACGACCGGAGTGCGGTCGAGGAACTGCTGAAGGCGGACAGCGGGCTGGCGACGTGCCTTATCAGTAAACCGAAGCTCTACCATTCAAAGATCTTCCATTGGATCTACGCCGGAGATACGGCCTTGCATTTGGCCGCATGCGGTTATCGCGTTGAGATTGCTCGATTATTGCTGGGGGCTGGCACGGACCCCAATGCCGCGAAAAATCACCGACAGAGCACCCCGTTGCATTACGCAGCGGATGGGTTCATCGGTGGTGCTGCCTGGGATCCGAAGAGGCAGGTGGAAACCATCGGTTTGCTCCTTAGCAATGGTGCCA
>JANXQE010000298.1 GCA_025356925.1 Limisphaerales bacterium
CGCAGATACCAGTCCTGCATGGAACGCAGCTCCGCCAGATCCCGCTTGGGCGAGGTGATGGAATACATGAACGCCCAACCCACACCGGTGGCGTCGGGCCCGAGGCTGGGGGACGCTCCGGCAGGCAAGCGGCCGCTCAAACCACTCAGATATTCTAGCACGCGCGTGCGCGCCCAATACGGATCGGTGCCGTCTTCAAAAATGATATATACGAACGAATAGCCGTAGAAGGAGTAGCCGCGCACGACTTTCGCCTTGGGCACTGAAAGCATCTTGGTGGTGAGTGGATACGTGACCTGGTCCTGGACGATTTGGGGTGCCTGGCCCGACCACTCGGTATAGACGATGACCTGCACGTCGGACTGGTCAGGGATCGCGTCCAGCGGGATGTTCTTGAGTGCGTAAACGCCACCCAGGACCAGTAAGATCGTCCCCAGCAGGACGATGAATTTGTTCCTGAGTGAAAAATCTATGATGCCTTTGAGCATGGGGAGTCGTTGAGCGTGGAGGGTTAGGAACGTGGAGCGTCCGGAGCGTAGAGCGTGGAGCGCCGGGCGTGCATGGCGGATCCATCACGCTTCTCATGCTTTACGCTCGGCGGAGCCTCCACAAGGTATTCCGGCGGCACCTCACGCAACTCACAGCCTGCGCCGCACCACGAACCGGCGTCCGCCGTCATCTTCGTCAATTGACGACAGATGTGGTGGGAATGGTCGCGCAACGTCGCGTGTTTCTCGGGAGGCAGGTAGCCACAACGCAAGGCAAATTCGAGGTGAACTTCAGCCTCCGCCGCCTCACCAGCGCTGTCGCTCAGTTTGCTGATGAACGCCCCTTCATAGCGCCTTTTCCGCCAGGCTTCGGCGACATGCGTGCAAACTGAGCGCGACGAGCGTCGAATTTGGTCGGTCAGGGAATACTTCTCTTCCGAGGGCCACGACCGGCTCAACTCAAAGATTTCCATCGCCGACTCGAACGCCAGTCTGTACACGCGCAAATCTTTATAGTCCGCAACTTTCATGGTTGTTTTCTTGTCGTTTAATTGCTTTTCACCTGGGCATATGCCACGACGCTCCACGCTCCACGCTCCCCACGCTCACGGCCCCCCCGCGTGCTGCCGTCGCCAATTGTCCTCCGCGGTTTGGCCGTGGTTTACCTTGGTCGTTTCCACGAGGTCCATAGCGCACTTCGGGCAAACGCCCGGCGTTTCCGACACGACGTCGGCGTGCTCAGCCATCGGGCAGGTATACAATTTCGCTGGGAACCGCACAGCGACGCCAGTCAGGTTGGCGGCTGCCAGTTTGGGCCGGACCATCACCGGGATTAGTGTCATGCCGCAGCGCGGGCATTTGCCTGGTTTGTCCTCATGCACGTCGCTGTGCTCGGACATTGGGCAGGTGTAATACTCCAATTTCCCGCCCGGCTGAATTTTGGAGAGCATTTCCCGGCCGACCGGCACGAGGGTCATTCCGCACAGGGGGCACTTGCCCGCGTGGTTGTATTCCAGGGAGACATGCTCGGGCATCGGGCAGATAAATACGATCCGGTCGGTTTCGGCTGCCGGCGGATTCGTCCCGGTGCTGGAGGCGATGAATGGCATAACCGAGCCGTCACGCGGAATGGATTGCTCGGTCGCATTTGGCCGCTGCATTTTTTGAATCGCCTCGCGCAACTGGCTTTCGGAATCGAGCATGAACTGGCCGGAAGTGACCACGCGCTCGCCTTCATTCAGCCCGCTCAGGACCTCATAAAGACTGCCTTCGGCGGCGGGGCCAAGGGTCACGGTCCGAGGGGCAAAGCGTCCCTCTCCCAGGGCGACGAAGACCGTATTCTTCTCGCCGCTTCGCAGCACAGCCATATCCGGCACCAGGACAGCGGAGGGTGACAATTCCGCGGACATCTCGACCGTCGCGTACATTCCGGGTTTGAGGAAGTAACCGGGGTTATGGAACTCCATGCGCACGCGCGCGGTGCGCGTCTTTTCGTCCACAGTTGGATAGATGTAAGTCACCCTGCCGCGGAATTTGGGGTCCGTTTGCGAAGCCAGACTGACGGTTGCTTCCTGGCCAAGCCCGATGAAGGACAGGTCCTGCTCATAGATTTGCGCCTGAACCCAGACCGTCGCGAGGTCCGCCAATCGGTAAAGTTTCATGCCCGGTTCGACCATCTGGCCCTCAGTCACCAATTTCTCCACCACGATGCCATCCCGGGGCGCGTTCATGCGCAGGGTCTTCTTCGGCATCCGGGTCCGTTCAAGCTCGGCGATCTGGTCTTCGGAAATGTCCCAGTAGCGCAACTTGGTCATCGCGGCGTTCTTGCGCAGGTCCGCCGCGGCGCCTTCGTTGTTCGTCAGTGAGCTGAGAGTCAACAGGTACTCGGTTTGCGCGAGGTAGAGTTCCGGTGAGTAAATTTCAAAAAGCGGGTCGCCGCGGTGCATCTGTTTGCCGGTGGAATCCACATAGAGCTTCTCAATCCACCCCCGGAACTTGGTGCTGACTTCGGCGAGCGCGGTTTCATCAAAATCAATCACCCCCACCGTCCGCACGGCGCGCCGCACCGGGCCGCGCGTAATCACTGCGGTGCGGATGCCCATATTCTGCGTGGTCACCGGGTCAATCGCGATGGTCAGCGACCCGGAGGCCGCGGCCTCATCTTCATAGACCGGGACCATCTCCATGCCCATTGAATCTTTTCCCGGCGTCTGCCGTATCTCGCCCGGCGTCATGGTGGATTTGTAATACTTAATCTTCCGCTCACCGGATGGGGGACTTGAGCCGCTGTTTGCGTCTCCGGCTTGCTTACGAATCGGTGTGAGCCTCATGCCGCAAATCGGGCAGTTGCCCGGCTTGTCCTGAACGACCTGGGGGTGCATGCCGCAGGTGTAGAGCGTTTTGGCCACGTCTGCGTTGGTCGCAGGGGCCTGGGGTCCTCCGCATCCGGTCAGCCAGAAACCCGCGCCGCCGGTAACCACCAGAGGCAGGGCGAGGAGAACCAACCAAATCGTCTTTATATTCCTAATTTTCATTTTTAAAATTGTGCGTGAGACGGTGTCCGCGCCGAGAGTCTCCAATCGTCCTCGGCTCGCTCTGACTCTCTCACGCTCCACGCTCTCACGTTCCCCCTCACATCCCACCACCCGGTTTATTCGGCCCAGGGGATTTGCCGCCAGGCATCCCCGAAGTCTTTGAAGACATGGAAGCGCTGCTCGGCGGCATGCCCTGAATGATCAACGACAGCTCGGCCAGGACGATTTCGCGTTGCATGGTCGCTTCCACCTTGTCCAATTTGAACCCAAGCAGGGTTTGTTCGGCGTCGGTCAGGTTGAAAAAATCGATCTGGCCACCCAGGTAACCCGACCGGGCCACTTCAAGCGACTGGCGAGCTTTCGGCAGGAGTTGATCATCCAGGAGCGCCAGATTGCGGGTCGCCTCACGGTAGAGAAACGACCTCTGCGCAAAATCCACCGCCAGAGCAATCTGTTCCCCCGATAATTGTGCCCGAGCCGAGCGCTGGTTGGCCTGGGCTTCGGCAATTTGTGCCTGGGTTTTATCACGCCAGATGGGCAAGGACACGGAGCCCAGAGGGCGATAAAGAGTGGGGTTCATCTTGACGTCGGCCATGAGCCCGAGGGTGAAATCAGGCAAGCGTGACTTTCGGGCAAGGATCATACTGGCTTCCGCCGCGCGCACCTGAGCTTCCAGGGCTTTGAGGCGCGTATTCTGGGCGAGGGCCGTCTCGAACAACTTATCAGCGGTTAGATCTACCGGGGTGGATTCGAACCGACCGGGGATGGGCGGTGTCGGATCCTTGGCTCCCAGGCCCAGCGCGGCTTTGAACTGGGCCAGCAGCGAGCTGCGCGAGTCCTCCAGATTGGCAGTCTCGGCTTTGAGTCGGTCCTGCTCGATTTGAGCGCGCAGCACATCTTGCAGCGTGACTTTGCCCACTTCATTTTGCGACCGGGCGAGCTTTTCCAGGTCAGCCAGCAGCCTCAGCGTTTCCAGGTTAACGCGGAGTTTTTCTTCCAAAAAATAAAGTTGGTAATACGCGCGCTTCACCTCGAAAGCGCCCTCGAGGACGGCGGATTGAAAAACAAAGAATTTGGACTGACTTTCTGCCGAGGCGATGTTCGCCCCAACCCGGAGCTTTTCCGGCCAGGGGATGGTTCCCATAAGCCCCGGCATAATCGAAGTGACAATGTTCTGAATGTCCATCTGGAAGGTGAACTGCGGGTCGGGAAACGACCGCGCCTGCGTGATGCGCTCGATCGAGGCGGCCCAGTCGTAGTAGGCAGCTTCCACCTGAGGCTGGTTGAGCATCGCGTAGGTGAGAAAATTGCTAAGGCTGGAACCGGCCGTGAGCGCCGGTAGGACTGGTTTTTCACCCCGAGGCCGATACTGTTCTCCGACCGCTTGCGCCTGGTGGCGGGCCTCTTTCTCGCCCTTAGTCGGAATGCCCTTGCAACCTGCCAGGGGCAAGCCGATCGCCAGAACTCCGGTCAAACCCACGGCGCGAGTCAATTTGAAACTCATCATCATCCTATGACTTACGTCGTCCCTGTTAATCCGCCGCACCGTGAGCTTTCTTTATTTGCGATACCCTCGTCGCCCCTCGGCTTGTGGTTCTGGCGCAGTCCACTCACTTGATGGAAGCTATTTGGTGGTTTGTCATTTTCATATTTGCAAGCTTTCTGTGGGCAACATCTTCGCCCTTCACCCCTTACTACGTCGCGAGTGTGCGAACCCCTTGACATTCTTTGACCAACCATCACCGTTTTTTGTCCAACCGAGCGCAAACAGTGGATTCCGGGTCACGCCTTTCGCCAGCTAACGTCGATGGATCTGAGTTTCCGTCTCTCTTCTAGCGAATGGCGGGCCACCCTTACCCTCGGGGCTCTAACCTCTCCAATCCAGGTCGCTTAAGGCGTTCTTGCGCCGCCTTTGCTGAGCGCTGGAGGGGTAGGGTCCTCGCGACTTGCACGGCCGCTCGCCCAGGCATCGTGCATTTTGCATCCGCGCCCATCGTCCGCGCAGGTCGAATACTTACCCGGCGGCCATCCTCCTGAGCACCGCCGATGTCACCACTACTGCACGGTCTGAGGCCGGGAACATCATCCAGGCTGGCGGCGGGCTAGGATTTGTGCAGCGCAAACGCTTTCGCGAAGCGCATGGAGTGCGTCCGGCTTGCCGGCGCTTTCGGGGGTTTAAGGGCAAGGGGGAAGCGGGTGCCGTGGCGGTTTT
>JANXQE010000388.1 GCA_025356925.1 Limisphaerales bacterium
GAAGGCAGCCAGCTCGCCGGTCGCTACCAATGGAAAAAAACGATCGGTCCGGTCGAAGAGCGGCCTTTGCTCGTCAATCGCTGGAATTATGAATTCCTTCACCGCCCGGCGCCGGACTATTTTCAATCTTTTGGTCTTGGATTTTTCGAGTTCTTTCAACTGTGTGAAGACATCGGCGCGCAGCCTTTGCCGATTCTGAACTGCGGGATGGCGTGCCAGTTCAACTCCGCCGAACTGTGCCCGATCGACGCCCTTGACCAATACATTCAGGACGCGCTCGACCTGGTCGAGTTCGCCAACGGCCCCGTCACGAGCGAGTGGGGTGCAAAACGGGCCGCGCTGGGTCATGCCGAGCCGTTCAACCTGAAGATGATGGGGGTCGGCAACGAGCAATGGGGGCCACAGTACGTCGAACGTTATGAGAAATTCGCCCAGGCTCTGAAACAAAAGTATCCAGCCATTTCCCTTATCGCGGCGGCGGGTCCCGATCCCGGGGATGACCGCTTCAAATTCCTTTGGTCAAAACTCCGCGCCCTAAACGCGGACATCGTGGACGAACATTGCTATTCCCAACCGGCGTGGTTTTTAGCCAACACCCATCGCTACGACAACTACGATCGCAACGGCCCGAGGGTGTTCATGGGGGAATATGCCGCGCAGAGCGTCAACACCCTCAGTACGAAAAACCGGAATAATCTCGAAACCGCGATTGCCGAAGCGGCTTATCTGACCGGTCTGGAACGTAATGCGGACGTGGTGAGACTGGCCTCCTACGCGCCGCTCTTTGCGCAGGTGGATGCCTGGCAATGGACACCGGACTTGATTTGGGTGAACAACCTCAGCGTTTTGGCCACCCCGAACTACTACGTGCAGCAGTTATTCAGCAGGAACCGGGGCGATAGAGTCCTCCCGATTGACATTAAGAATGAGGCAAGGCAACCCTCGGGAGCCGCCAGGAATCCAGCAGAACTTTTCGCCTCGGCAACCCTGGAAACCGGCACGGAAGAGATCATCCTGAAAGTCGTGAACGCGGCCAATTCGGCAACGGAAGCGGAGATAAAACTGGAGACCAGTTCGGCCGTGAGCGAAAGCGCAAATATGATCCTGCTGACCGGGACGAGCGGTGCGGTCATGAATTCGTTCGACCAACCCCGCACTGTCACGCCCGTGACATCCACAATTCAGAACGTGTCGAACTCCTTTAGCAATACCTTCCTGGCCAATTCATTGACTGTGCTGCGGCTGAAGTTGAAATAACGGCAAGCGCTCCAAGCCCGCTCCATCAGTTCGAAGCGCCGCCGGGAAGCCTTGAGGCAGGCAGCAAATCAGCCCAATCGCTCACCCGGATTAGACCAAAGCCCAGCGGAAGCTGAGCTGGGGGGTGATCTCGGCGAAACGTTGAAAATCCACCGGCTTAATCAGGTAGGCGTTGGCGCCGAGGCGCATCGCTTCCTGCATATCCCGATCACTATGCGAACCAGTTAGCACGACGATCGGAACCTGTCGCAGCCGCCGATCCGCCTTGATCCGCCGCAGCACTTCCAGGCCGTGTATCTTGGGAAGCTGCAAATCCAGCAGCACCACCCGGGGAAGCTCACTCGCTTCAGCTTTGCCTCCCGAAACCGCGCCCAGCAAATATTCCAGAGCGGTCGCGCCGTCGCTCACAACCCGCACAGGGTTGGCTAGTTTCGCCGTTTTGAACGCCGCCAACGTGAACTGGACGTCCTTGGGATCATCCTCCACGAGCAGGATCTCACCGGCATTTCGCGCGCCGCCGTCAACCGGCGAAATTGGCGACTCACCGGAACCGCTCTCCATCGACATGAAAAACGATGCAACCGATGCTCCCAAGGCCAAAGCCAGGCGCTGGATGCTGCCGAGCGTCAAATTGCGTTTGCCGGACTCAACGGCGCTGATGTAGGTCCGATGAAGGTTGGCTAATTCGGCCAGTTGCTCTTGGGAGATTCCGTTTTCGATCCGCCGACGTTTCACCTCGGCTCCAAATCCCTTTTTCAAATCAGGTTGTGAGATCAAGCGCTTGAACAATCCAACCAAGCGCCAGCAACTTACAGCGACGGTGTAAGTTGCGCAAGTAGAAATGATAAGCTAGCATAATCCCTCAGCGAGGACGGATTTCGAAACGGGAAAAGAATCAAACCATACCTTTCCCCTTAACGAGAAGTCCAATCTGCGGAAGCGGACGTGTCGTTTTCGGCCTCGCATCGCAAATCTTCGCCTCAAAACCTCATCATCTCGCTGCACCCCTCTCGACCTATGGTATGGCTTACTTCCCAAGTGCTTAAGAGGAAATCCTCAAGCGATGGAGATGAGAGTCGGTCTTCAACGTTCACCTCGCGCAGCCAGTTGCCGCTTCCCAGGCGGCGTTGTACTCTGTGAAGAATATGAAGCAGGCCTGGACTCTTCTCACACTGTTCGCGCTGATCACCGGTCGGACCCAGGCCGCGAACCTCACGGTCAATGCCGCGCGGACCTACCAGACCATCGCCGGCTATGGGGTCAACGTGAACGCGGGGTGGTGGAACAATGGCGAGGTGAGGCCGGCGCTCGACCTGCTCGTTGATCAACTCGGTGCCACCATCGTCCGCTCGGTGATCGAAGAGATGGACTGGGAAGCGGTCAACGACAACAGTGACCCGAACGTTTTCAACTGGACCTACTACAACTCCATCTATTCCAACGCGAGATTCCAGGGGGTGTGGAACACCTTGCGCTATCTTAACCAGAAGGGGATCGTCAGCGGGCTCGTCATTAGCTTCATGGGTCAACCCCCGGCGTGGATGGGTGGCAATTCTACCGTTAGCACCGCCAATGAAGACGAGTTCGTCGAGACGATGGCTTCGCTGCTCTATTACGCACGGAACACAGCCGGCATTAGCTTCACCCTGGTGTCGCCGATCAATGAACCGGATACAGGCGGAGTCGAGGGCCCTAAGATGGGCTCGGCCCAGGTCGCTCGGGTTCTGCACAAGTTCGCCATCAAGCTGGATGCCATCGGCATGAGCGATATCCGTTTCGTGGCACCGGAGGCCGCGGGCGATTGGACTTCTTATTTCAATGCAATCGTGGCGGACCCCGTGATCACGGCCAAACTGGCCTACTGGGGTGTTCATAACTACGGCAACGGCGCGGGAAGTTATCAGAGCATTATCAGCCCCTCTGCCTACCCCAAGAAGCCTCTTTGGGTAACCGAAACGGCCACGTTTGCGAACATGCTGGGCCAGATCCCAGGCAATCCTACCGCCAATCTCGTTTGGGACGGGTTCGACTCTGTTTACCAGCACGCTATCCGGGCCGGCCGAGGCAGCACGCCGCCCAACGACTCTCCCGGCATCGAGCCGCCGCTGATCGCTTACAACTCGACCACTCATCTCTACACGCCCCGGAAAGGATTCTATGAGTGCCCAACGCCACCAGCCGATTCATGCGGCTCAAGGTCACACAACCATAGCGGACGTCGTTTGAACGGATGGTTGAAGAGTTGAGGATAGGGCGGCGGTGTCAATAGTTCTGACTGACCCCTGGAAGTAGGGCAGCGACGTTGCCACATCACGAGCAGCCACAAGCAGCAACTTTTCGCCGCCAACCACTCCACCAGCCCTCGCCCGCAACTCGGTGACGAAACAAGCTAGACCTTT
>JANXQE010000390.1 GCA_025356925.1 Limisphaerales bacterium
GAAGGTCGTCTGACCCACAACGTCCGAAATCCGAAGCCCAAATACGACCTGAATGTGCCGCGTTGCGCTGCCACGATCGTCGGCGTGCGGATTCGGGCTTCAGCTTTACCCGCCCACCGCCGACCGGATCAGTTTCAGGAACTCCTCATATTCCTCGACCGCTCGAAACTGTGGGAATTGCTGTTTCACATTGGCGGGAGCCCGGAACAGGAAGCCAACGTGGGCTTCGATCAACATTGCGGTGTCGTTGAAGGAATCACCACCGGCGACGACGTGGTAGTTGAGGAGTTTGAAAGCTGCGACCGCGCGTTGTTTCTGCTCAGGCACGCGCAATTTGTAATCGATAATGCGGTCGTCTTCGACCACGAGCCGGTGGCAGAATAGAGTGGGCCATCCGAGCTGGCGCAAAAAGGGGGAGGCAAACTGCTCGAACGTGTCTGACAGAATGACAACTTGCACCTGTGCGCGCAGCTCATCGAGAAACTCTTTGGCTCCAGGCAACGGTCCCAGGCTTCCGATGACTTGTTGAATATCCGACAGCTTGAGTCCGTGCTGGTCGAGGATCTTAAGACGACTACGCATGAGTTTGTCGTAGTCGGGCTCGTCGCGGGTGGTGCGCCGCAGTTCGGGGATGCGGGTCTTCTCAGCCACGGCAATCCAGATTTCCGGCGTCAGCACGCCTTCCATGTCCAGCGTCACGATTGACTGTTGTAGTTGATTCACTGCTGCGAGTTTTTCAAAACGCTTCAAAGCTGTCCAGTGACGATTGGCAATGCCGGAACAAATGTCAGCCCGCTCGGAGGGCGTTATCGAGCGAAGCCAAGCCAGGCGGCACTGAAATCCGGAGGCCGGATTTTGCACATCCTTAGCTTTTTGACCTCGCCGCGGCTTCATTTGCGATTGCCCAACTCGGCCCGAACTGGGATCTATTCCGCACTCATCATGAACCTGCTCCACTGCCCGAGAAAATGGCCAGCCACTTTTGCCGCGCTGTTCCTCGGCTGCCCGTTTCAGTCGATGGCGGCGCCCGACGATGTCTATCTCCAGGAAATCGGGCATCGGATTCCCACGCTGGAGCCGGTAACCGCGGTCATCACAGACTTTGACACCATCTGGATTGGCAGCGCACGCGGGCTCGCCCGCGTCGAAGGCGAGAAGATCGTCGACGTCCCTGCGGTCCGGGTGCCCGTGCGGCGTCTGATCGAAGCCGGCGGTACGATCTGGGCGGTCACGGCGCCCGGGCTTTGGCGGCACGCGGACACGGCCTGGATCCAGGTGTCGACCAACGCCGGCATCGCCGACGTCACTGCCCACCGAAATGCGCTCATCGTCGCTGCGGGCAGCCGGCTGTGGCGCGTGGAGAACCAAGCCCTCGCTCCATGGGCAACCGTCGACTGTCCCTTCCCGATCTCACGGGTGGTTTCATTCCAGGAATCCCTTCACGTGCAAGGCGCAGGCCGGCTCACGATCTTTGCTGGCGGGCGCTTTGGCGGGCTCGACATGTATGGATTCCCCGCCGACCAGTCTTGGGACTGGGGCGCTCCGCCCTCGTCAGAAATCCGTGACATTCTGGCCATGGGCAGTCGCCTGTTTCTCGCCACCGACCGAGGGGTCGCCGAACTGCGAGGGATGTCGCTGACGACGCTCAGTGGCGCCCAGGGACTGCCGTATGAAGACACCACCTGCCTGGCGCGTGGTTTCACTAACGACCTGTGGATCGGCACGACCCGCGGGGCGATCCGTAAGGTTGGGGACCAGTTCCAATACTTCGCGGGCGAGCGCTGGCTGCCCGGCAACCGTGTTAATGCCATCGCTGTGCATGGCCGTACGGTGTGGATCGCGACGGATCACGGGCTCGGCGTTATCGAGTACGTTCCGTTTACCCTCGCGAAGAAGGCGGCTTACTACGAGCGCCACCTCGAGGAGTGGGGACAGAAGCGGCTTGGCCTGGTGCAAAAACTGGAATGGGATGACGCCTTGAAGGAATTCGTCCGCGAGGCGGGCGACAACGACGGGGGCTATTCGGGCGACTATCTGGCTGCGGAATCGTATCGTTGGGCGGTCACGCACAACCTCGCCGCGCGCCGTGAGGCGACGAATACGTTCCATGCTCTGCGCTGGCTCCAGGCGATCACGGGCATCCCCGGTTTCCCCGCCCGCTCGGTGTGGGCCAAAGGCGAGCGCGGGCACAAGTCAACGGGCGGCTCGGGCGGGTATCCGGCGGAGTGGCACGACACTGAAGACGGCCGCTTCGAATGGAAAGGCGACACATCCAGTGACGAATTGTGCTCCCACTTCTACGCTATCACTCGCTTTTTGGACCTCGCGGCCCAGGGTGACGAAATCCGCCAGGCTAAGAGCCATCTCGCGCGCATCGCAAGCCACCTGATCGAACACCACTGGCAGCTCATTGATGTTGATGGAAAACCGACACGTTGGGGCCGGTGGGACCCCGAGTACTTCCTCACCGAGGAGGGCCGCTACGACCGTGGCCTGCAGAGCCTCGAGCTACTCTCTTTCCTGAAGACTGCAGAGGTGCTAACGGGCGAGCCAAAGTTCGCTGCCGCGTACCAGGAGCTTGTCCGGCTGGGTTATCCCCAGTACACACTGCGCCAGCGCCAGACCCAACCGCCGGACTCGGTGCTGCACTTTCTCGATCAACTGGCTGCATGGAGCTATTGGACTCTCCTGCGCTATGAATCGGACCCCGATCGGCGCGCGCTCTATCTCCGGAGTTACGAGCGCAGTTACGAGGTAGTGAGGGTCGAGCAGCAGCCATGGTTCAATTTCGTCCATCACGCACTGACGGGCGACGACGAGGAGTCGGCCGCCTCGCTCGCACACCTACGGGAGTGGCCGCTCGACCTGCGGATTTGGTCGTACCACAACTCGCAGCGGACCGACCTGCGCACACCCCCCGGCTACGTCGCGCTCAAGGGCGGGACGCGGGCCTTCTCGCCGCGCGAGCGCGAGCCGATGCGCTGGGATGGGTGGACGATGCAGGCCGATGGCGGTTCCGGCGGACGCGATGTCGTCGAACCCAGCAGTTGGCTCCTCGCGTACTGGATGGGGCGTTACCACGGGGACATTGCGGCTCCGACGGTTACCAGCCCGGACCTGTTGACGGTCCCGCACAGCCTTGACTGCGAACTCGGCGCCAGGCAGTACAACGGGCCGCCGCGACCGGCCCTTCCATGACCCGTGCAACCGACCGGATCCCTTGCTTATTCGGTTGGCGTTTGGAATTGATGCATTCCGGAACCCACCTCATCGACGGTCGCGCCGTTTTCGAAGCGCTCCAGCAAGAGAGGAGGTCAGTTGCGGATTTTTCTCCGTGACCCGACCGGCAGCTGGAGGGTGCCAGTCGCCGTTCCAGTTCCCCTGCGCCTGAGCCGGTTGTTGCAACCACCTGCAAGATTAGGAGCACCACTTGACGTGGAAGCTAAAATCCAGGGGTCAGGTTTGGGCAACCCGATTGGTCTTATCGCTCCGCAGGCTGGCCAGCGGCAAGCTGAGAGGCGGGCCGCTTTTCCACGCGACTTACGCAGTGCAGGGCCGGAACCGGAAGAATCGAACACATCCTCCCATACCGAGCAAGCCCAGTCCCAACAAAATGATGGTGCGTCCCCCATCGGGCACGCTCGATGAAGCGTATACGGCGAGGTGGTCCGGGCTGGGAGAAATCTGGGTCGGAAGCCCCGACTCCACGGACGTGGTCGAATATTTGGAAAAGTCGAAAGTGCCCAAGCCGGGCAGGGTGACAGAGGTTGGCAACGTGGACGGGTCTGAAAGGAAAATGCCTCCGGCGATCATCCCTAAAGAAATGACGAAGTATTCATCGCTGATCTTGGTACTGCCTGGGTCAGTCCAGATGCCTTTGCTGGAGCCAAGGCCCAACGAGGCTATGAACGGATTGACTGTCCCAACCCACCAGATGGCCTCCGGATTGTTATTGATCAGGCCCGTTTGGAAAGTTCCCCCATCTGAGCTGAACCCCGTGCCCGTGACGACGATAGGCCCTGCTGTGTCGTTTATGGTTACGGTCGGGATCGTATTCCCGCCCGCCTGGAGAGCCACGCCCAAAATGGTCATGGCACTCAGTAACAAAGAATTGCGCAGATTATTCATAGAGAGTTAATGTCTAACTAAGTCTAAGCACAAAGTGTGCCATAAGTTTCTATAAATACGTAAGTTATTTATTAATAGCAATTAAGGTTGTTTTTGGCTACGCATATTTCGTTGGAGCGGTGACGGAAACTGTAAAGCATTCCGACAAAAGCATTCGAGGCTGGCTTGGTCTCCGAATGGTCTAGGTGTGTATATGATTCATTATAAACGAGTTGTGGATTAATCGCAGGTTTAGATCAAGCTTGTCGGCGCGCTTTACATTGTTTGGCAATTGTCCGATGACGGCAACCGAGGTTTAATCACAAAGCGTCATAATTAACTGTGCGTGTTGATGCGAAATCGGGGTGCTATCCGGGTGGGTTCGCGGCGTGGGAGGAACCGAATTTGGCCGAGGGAGCCAAAAACACCAAGTTTTTGAAGAATTAGTGGATTTGCAGTAGCCACAGCGGGGGTTAAATCGCGCTAAAGAATGTTTCAAGCCGCCCGATAGGATAGTAATCATCTGTGGTTCGCGATCGGCCACGGCGGTCGGCGTTGTATAGCATGATTTTTGGCCCACAACAAACACACGAAATGAAAATTGGCATCGTCACGGGGGGAGGGGATTGCCCTGGATTAAACGCGGTCATTCGCGCGGTTGCCAAGACTGCCGCCAAGCGCGGCTGGGAAACGCTCGGCATCGTTGGCGGCTTTCAGGGTTTGCTCGAGCCGCAGACCTACCGCGTGCTGGATTACAAGGCTCTCGACGGGTTGCTGGTGCGTGGCGGCACAATTCTGGGTACAGCCAATCGCGGGCAGTTTTCTGCCAAGACCGGCCACGGCGAAACGCGCCAGCTCCCGAAGGCGTTGCTCGACGCCACCAAGCAGGGCATGGCGGAGCTGG
>JANXQE010000437.1 GCA_025356925.1 Limisphaerales bacterium
ACCAGTTGATCCTGGTGTTCCTCGAGGCGGACTTGATCGGTGAAGGTTGCCCAGTTCGTGCGAATCTCATAATGATCGCAACTGATGTCGACGGAACCTTCGGCCGGGCTGCCGGACTTCCTGGCGGGTGCGTTGGACATCGAAAGAAATCCTGATTCTCCCAGGGCTTGGCCTGGCAAGTGGAGCCAGGCGTGCCCGTTGACTTGAAAAATGCGGTTGGTGCGGTCGATGACCAATTCGTCGCCGCCTCCGTCCCGCTGCTCGGCCTGCTGCTCGGCCTGCCAGGTTGCGTGGTCCGAAACGCGGACCAGGCCAGTATCCGGGGCATAGTTCAGGCGGTCCCCCGTCGCGCGGATTCCGGTGTACTTGACAGCCACATTTGTCTCGGCGAGCAACGAGCGCACCTTGCGTTCACGTTCATTGCTCGGCACCATGGCAGTGAGGACCTCGCTGTTGAGGGTCAGGTTGGTCCCGGTGACGCGCACGTTATCGTTCCAGACGCCCCGACCCGAAGGACCGTCATAGGAGAACCGTCCGGATGAGATATACAGGGGGCCGGTGTCTGGTCCGCTCAGGCTCTCGCTTCGATTGGTTGACGTCGATTGAAGCAGTTCCGCCTGGATGGTGGTGTGAACGTGGTTGGAAATAATCAAGCTGGAGTTGGTCTGCTGCCAGAAGAAACCGGTCCCTTCGATGGTAAACTTTCCGTCAGCGGTCTCCATCTGGATCGGGCCCGCGGAATCGACCGAGTGTGTTGCGGCGGAATAAACACACTCCTTAACCCTGACAACGAGTTCCGGCGCATTGGTCTCGCTGAAGGTCCGCAAAGTAACTCCATCCGAGAGGATGGTTTTGCCGCCAGGCATCAGGAGAGCTGTGCCCCCCTCGATCAGAGATTTTGTCTGGCGTTCGTTGGGCGGTCCGTATGGTTCGCCGATTTTGAAGCCCTTGATGGGCCCGATCGGCTGGGTTGGGGACGTGGCTGCAAGTCCTTGGGTAAGGCTCGTCAGAATTAATAAGCTCAGGAGCATCGGCATCAGGCCGATAAATCCTCGCAGCCATTTGAAAGTGGTTGTCATCTGCCGTCCCTTACGGGACTGCCAAACCGGTTTGCATCATAATACCCACCGTTGAAACGGTGGGCTATTCTCATTAATCCCTAAGGGATGATACCGCTCAAATCCGGTGGCATTGGATTGCAATTTCCGTGCGCCGAGACCGGCCGAACCTCGTGTGATATTGCCGCATTCTATCGAATGGCAGAATATACCTTCAGCAGACTCACAAGCAGCTTGGGCATCTCAGCCAGCGGGATCATGTTAGGCCCATCACTCATGGCGCGCTCGGGTTCCGGATGGGTCTCAATAAACACGCCGTTCGCGCCTGCGGCCACGGCGCTGCGAGCCAGGACGGGCGCAAATTCCCGTTGCCCGCCGGATTTGTCCCCGCCGCCGCCGGGCAACTGCACGGAATGCGTGGCGTCGAAAATGACAGGAAAACCAAACTGTCGCAGGATTGGAATCGCGCGCATGTCGGCGACCAGGTTGTTGTAACCGAACGTGGTGCCGCGCTCCGTGATAAGGATACGGTCGCCTCCGGCTGCTTTTGCTTTCTCCGCCACTCGGCCCATTTCCTGGGGGGAGAGGAACTGGCCCTTCTTCAGGTTCACAATCCGGCCGGTCTGAACCGCCGCGGTAATCAAGTCAGTTTGCCGGCAGAGGAAAGCCGGAATCTGCAGAACGTCCACGACTTCGGCGGCCGCCTGCGCCTGGGTTTCTGTGTGAACATCGGTGAGCACCGGCACGCCGAGTTTGGCCCGAACTGCGGCCAGAACCCTCAAGCCGTCTTCCAGCCCCGGTCCGCGAAAAGATTTTGCCGAAGTGCGATTGGCTTTGTCGTAGCTGGCCTTGAAAATGAAAGTGATGCCCAACTTGTCGGCAAGTTTCTGGAGCGTCGCCGCCACCTTGAGGCAGAGCTCCTGGCTCTCGATCACACACGGTCCGGCGATCAGCGTGAAGCGATTGGGTGCCCGCAAGGATTTCCACAGCCTGGCATCATTTAGCACCAGAACGTCTTACCAGCCAGTGCGGAGAAAGTAAACGACCGATGGGATGACGCTGCAATTCAGACAGTGGGGGAAGGAACCGAAGGCCAGCGGGCCAGGGGGCTAGCCAAATTTCCGCCGAGAGCTCCAGGCCACCATTAATTGGAGGCGGAGCTGAGGGGCTTCGACGCCGGAGCGCCGGAGGGGTGCTGCG